>JASEGZ010000014.1 GCA_030018935.1 Syntrophales bacterium | reverse complement strand
GTAGAGCACATCCTTGGTAAGGATGAGGTCACCAGTTCAATCCTGGTCGTGGGCTTTAGTTTGGCAAAAGTTGGTTAATCATGAGAAATATCATTACCTTAGCTTGTACAGAATGTAAGCAAAGAAATTACACGACAACGAAAAACAAACGGACTATGCAGAATCGTCTTGAACTAAAAAAATATTGTAAATTCTGTCGGACCCATAAAATTCACAGGGAAACAAAATAGTTTCATGGTAAGCGCTTACTTTGAGAACGCTTGCATTGTTGCGTGGAAAAAGGCCAGTAGCTCTAATGGATAGAGCGCCGGACTCCAAATCCGGATGTTGGGGGTTCAAGTCCCTCCTGGCCTGCCATTTATTTGTAAGCATTCAGCTATCAGCCTTCAGTTTTCAGCGAAAGCAGAAAGATACTGGGGGAAGTTCACAAATTCCATGATGAGTTTTCATACGTATATTTTTGTCTTGACTTGTTTTACTGATTACTGATCGCTGACGGCTGAATGCTTTATATTAGGTTGTTCGATGGATAAAGTAAGATTAATCGGAGAAAAGATAAAACAGTTCTTAAAGGATGCAAAAGTTGAACTGAAAAAGGTGTCATGGCCGACTCCAAAACAAACCCTTGCCTCCACGTTGGTGGTAATCGTTGTTGTAATTATCGTTTCCATATTTCTCGGTATTGTTGATTTTGGCCTGACCAAAATAATCAAAAGGGTTCTGGGTTAAATAAATACATGGCTTTCAAGTGGTACGTCGTACACACATATTCCGGGTTTGAAAATAGAGTTAAGCTCTCTCTGCAGGAAAGGATAGAAGCAGCGGGTATGCAGGCGTACTTTTCGGATATTCTGATACCGGAGGAAGATATCGTAGAACTGGTTTCTGGCGAAAAGAAGACATCCAAGAGAAAGTTCTTTCCCGGCTATATCCTCGTCAAGATGGAAATGAATGACGATACATGGCATATCGTCAAGAATACCCCCAAAGTAACCGGTTTCATCGGGAGTAAGGATAAACCATCTCCGATACCAGACAAAGACGTGGAGATACTTAAGACCAGAATCGAGGAAGGCACCTTAAAACCCAAACCTAAATTCAAGTTTGAAGTTGGCGACCACGTGAGGATAATAGACGGCCCATTTATAAACTTTGATGGAGTCATCGACGAGGTTAAGGCTGAAAAAGGGAAGTTAAGGGTTATTGTCAGTATTTTTGCGAGACCAACACCAGTGGAGTTGGATTTTATACAGGTTGTTCAGAGTTGAGAAAAGCAGGTAAAAGGGACTTGAGGCCAATAGATTTCGAGTTTAAGCCACAATATTTACTTGTTGAGCTCTAACACCGCCTCCGGGCTTTTAAAAATTAAAGCCTTTGACCGCGTGCAGAGAAGGAGATCATCATGGCAAAAAAGGTTATTGCAAACATAAAACTTCAGATCAGCGCAGGTAAAGCAACTCCGTCGCCACCTATCGGCCCGGCCTTGGGCCAACATGGGGTCAACATCATGGAGTTCTGTAAAGCATACAATGCCATGACACAAAAGCAGGAAGGAACAGTTATCCCCGTTGTTATAACCGTGTACGCTGACCGATCATTTACCTTTGTTATCAGGACGTCACCGGCTTCAGTGCTCCTCAAGCAGGCAGCCAAAATCGCCAAAGGTTCCGGCGATCCTAAAAGAGAGAAGGTGGGAACGGTAACGAAGAAACAGATCAAGGAAATTGCTGAGTTGAAGTACAACGACCTGAATGCTGTTGATATAGAGGGCGCTATAAAAATCGTGGAGGGAACGGCAAAATCCATGGGAATTGAAATAGTGGAATAATTTTAGTTTGAGGTCTTATCATGCGTAGAGGCAAGACTTTTTTAAAAGCGGAGGAAAAGATTGAACGGGGGAAACGTTATTCCCTAAAGGAGGCGGTGGAGTTGGTCGTCAGTACGGCGAGGGCAAAATTTGATGAAACCGTTGAGACGGCAATCCGGCTGGGTGTAAACCCCCAGCATGCCGACCAGATGGTCAGGGGTAGTGTGGTTTTGCCCAACGGTCTGGGTAAATCGGTCAGAGTGCTGGTTTTTGCTAAGGGGGATAAGGAAAAGGAGGCCCTTGAGGCGGGGGCCGATGTGGTTGGTTCTGACGACCTTATTGAAAAGATCAGGGGTGGATGGCTTGAATTTGACAGGGCGGTCGCCACCCCGGATATGATGGGTAGCGTGGGGAAATTAGGTAAGATATTAGGTCCCAGGGGTTTGATGCCAAATCCAAAGGTTGGTACGGTTACCTTCGATGTAGAAAAGGTTGTCAAAGAACTCAAGGCTGGCAAGATCGAGTTCCGGGTGGAAAAGGCAGGAATTGTGCACTGTCCTGTAGGGAAGGTTTCCTTTGGAGCGGATAAGCTACGGGAAAATATCGTTGCCCTTGTGGAGGCGATTATTAAGTTGAAACCGGCATCAAGTAAGGGGAACTATCTTAAGGGCATGTCCATTTCCACTACTATGGGGCCCGGTATTAAGGTTGATCCTCTGGGGATAAAAAACGTTTAGTATAAGTCATAAGTCGTAAGTCGTAAATGCTAAAAAAGGGAGGCTAAGAGATTGAAGCGAAATGTCAAAGAACAGATTGTTGCGGAGCTTCAGGAAAAGATTAAGGATTTCAAGATAGCAATTCTGGCCAATTATAGGGGCCTGAATGTTGAGAAAATGACTGTTCTGAGAAGTGCCCTGCGTAAAACCAACGCCGAGTTACAGGTGGTTAAAAATACACTGCTGAGAATTGCCTCAAGGAATACGAATCTTCATGAGTTGGAGGGATATTTCAAAGGTCCTTTAACCATTACCTTAGGTTATAGCAACGTTGTTGAACTAACCAAGGTGTTGGTTGACTTTGCCAAAAAAAATGCTGAGCTTGAAATTAAGGCAGGTATGATGGAGGGAAAGTTTTTAAGTAAAGAACAGATTACTATGCTGGCCGAATTGCCGGGACGAGAGGTCCTCCTGGGGAAACTCTTGTCTGTTCTGGTAGGAGTTCAGAGGGCACTGGTTAGCGTGTTAAGCGGTGTTCCGAGAAACCTGGTTGGCGTTCTCGATGCTTATCGAGCAAAAAAAGAATTGGTAAACTAAAACATTCATAAGCGGTCAGCGGTCAGGAAGAAACAGAACGCTAATTGCTGACCGCTTACAGATAGTAAGCATCTAAGGGGGTAAGCCTTTGTTTTTACTGAAAGCTGACAGCTGATAGCTGAACGCTTACAAACATTTAGGAAAGGATGAGAGAAATGGCAAGGCAGATCACAAAAGAGGATGTCGTAAAATTTATTGAAGAGATGACGGTTCTTGAGCTTTCGGAGCTTGTCAAGGAACTGGAAGCAAAATTTGGTGTGTCTGCAGCTATACCGATAGCCGTATCAGGGTCTGCTGCAGGACCTGAACAGGTGGCACAGGTTGAAGAGAAAACAGAATTTGATGCCATCCTGACAGGATTTGGCGACCAGAAGATTCAGGTAATCAAAGTCGTCAGGGCGATAACAGGTTTAGGACTCAAAGAAGCCAAGGATCTGGTGGATGGTGTGCCAAAGCCCATCAAGGAGGGTATTTCGAAAGAAGAGGCAGCCGATATCAAGAAAAAGATAGAAGAGGTCGGAGGAACCGTGGAAATTAAGTAGCTGATAGCTGATAGCTGATAGCTGATAGCTGATAGCTGAAAAACACTGATCAGCAAAATATTAATTTACCACGGAAGGGATGGTATGGATAAGTTTAGAAAAAATTTCGGCCGTATCAAGAAAACCATGGATGTCCCCGATCTTATCGATATCCAGGTCAAGTCCTACGAGAAATTTCTCCAGAAAGATGTGGATCCGGACAAGAGGGGTAACTTTGGTCTTCAGGGTGCATTTAAAAGTGTCTTTCCCATTTCTGATTTTAGTGGAAAATGTTCCCTTGAATTTGTCAGTTACAGGATCGGGAATGCCCGATATGATGTGAAGGAATGCATCCAGAAGGGGATGGCCTATGCTGCCCCCATGAAAATTGTGGTGCGGCTTATTGTATTTGATACCGATCGAGTCTCGGATCAGAAGTCGGTCCGGGATATTAAGGAGCAGGAGATTTACTTTGGTGAGATCCCTCTGATGACGGATAATGGCTCGTTCATCATAAACGGTACGGAGCGTGTCATCGTTAGCCAGCTTCACAGATCTCCCGGGATCTTCTTCGATCACGATAAAGGGAAAACACTCGCCAGTGGAAAACTCATCTATTCAGCAAGAATTATACCGATTAGGGGTTCCTGGCTTGATCTTGAGTTTGATTCCAAGGATATCCTTTATGTCAGGATAGACAGGCGAAGAAAGATGCCGGTCACGATACTGTTGAAAGCCATGGGGAATTCAACGGAATTCTTACTGAATTACTTTTATCAGATTGAAAGGGTATTTCTGGAGGATGGCCAACTCTATATGGCGGTTGATGATTTTCTCATTGGCGAAAAGGCACCGGCCGACATCATCGCTCCAGCAACCGGTGAATTGCTTGTCAAGAAGGGGAGAAAGATCACCACAAAAACCTTAAGGAGAATGACCGAACTGAATATCGATCGGATACCCCTTGACGACCTTGATATGATAGGAAAAATTCTCTCCGCAGATGTTGGCGATCCGAAAACCGGTGAGATACTATTGAGATGCAATGAGGAGTTGAGACTGGAAGGTTTGGAACTTATTCGTGAAAAGGGTATCCACGAGTTTCGTTTTATTCACCTTGATGAAGACAGAAGTAACGCCTCTATCAGAGAGACTCTGCTTGCCGAGCGGATTGAAACCAAAGAAGATGCTATTATAGAGATATACAGAAGGCTTCGGCCGGGCAATCCTCCTATGCTGGAAACAGCGCAAAAATTCTTTCACGGCCTCTTTTTTGAAAACGAGACTTACAATCTCTCTGATGTGGGGAGAGCGAAGATGAATTACAAACTTCGCCTCGATGTACCTACAGATGTGACAGTTTTACGAAACGAGGACATCCTGGCGGGGGTCAAGTATTTGATCGATCTCAAAAACGGGGTGGGTGATTGCAGTATAGATGATATTGACCACCTGGGTAACAGACGGGTCAGGTCTGTTGGAGAGCTCATTGAAAACCAGTATCGTATAGGTTTGGTGAGAATGGAGCGGGCCATTAAGGAGAAGATGAGTCTTCAGGATATTGAAACTATGATGCCTCATGATCTCATCAATGCCAAACCGGTTTCTGCGGTGGTGAGTGAGTTTTTTGGAAGCAGTCAACTTTCCCAGTTTATGGATCAGACAAATCCACTTTCTGAAATTACCCATAAACGGAGGCTGTCAGCGCTTGGTCCCGGCGGCCTCACCCGCGAGAGGGCAGGATTTGAAGTACGAGACGTTCATCCTACTCATTACGGTCGTATCTGTCCCGTGGAAACACCGGAAGGTCCTAATATCGGTCTGATTGTTTCTCTCTCCACCTATGCGAGGGTGAATGGGTTTGGCTTTATAGAAACTCCTTACAGAATAGTGGAAAATGGAAGGGTGCTTGATGATATCCGGTATCTTACGGCTATTGAAGAGGAAAATCTGATCATTGCTCAGGCTGACACACCCATCGATGCAAACGGAAAATTTATCGGAAATCTTATTTCTGCAAGGAAAGGGGATGACTTCCTTTCTGTGGTACCGGAAGAGATAAATATGATGGATGTGTCGCCCAATCAGCTTGTCAGCGTTGCGGCTGCCCTGATTCCCTTCCTGGAACATGATGACGCCAATCGTGCTCTTATGGGTTCCAACATGCAGAGACAGGCGGTTCCCCTTATTAAACCTGAGGCCCCCCTTGTGGGTACGGGTATGGAATCTGTCGTTGCCAGGGATTCAGGTGCCGTTGTCGTGGCAAAGCGCTCCGGGGTTGTGGTGAGTGTTGATGCGGGAAGGATCGTGATAAGTTGTGACAGCGCCGAAAACGACAAGTTAGATACAGGTGTTGATATCTATAATCTGGCGAAGTATCAGCGTTCAAATCAGGACACCTGTTTCAACCAAAAACCGATCGTGAATGTTGGAGAATGGGTTAATAAGAATGCAATCATTGCCGATGGACCTGCCACAGATATGGGGGAACTGGCCTTGGGAAGAAACGTGACGGTTGCCTTTATGTCATGGGGGGGGTACAATTATGAAGATTCCATACTGGTCAGTGAGAGGATTATAAAAGATGACATCTATACCTCTATCCATATTGAAGAATTTGAGGTCATGGCCCGGGATACAAAACTTGGTAAAGAGGAGATTACCCGAGATATTCCCAATGTGGGAGAGGAAGCCCTAAAAAATCTCGATGACAGCGGGATAGTCCGCATGGGCGTAGCGGTAAAACCTGGCGAGATTCTGGTGGGAAAGATTACCCCCAAGGGTGAGACCCAGTTATCCCCGGAGGAAAAACTCCTGCGGGCCATCTTTGGTGAAAAGGCAAGCGATGTCCGTGATACTTCCCTCCGGGTCCCCCCTGGTGTTGAAGGCACCGTGATAGATGCCAAGGTCTTTACCCGGAAAGGAACGGAAAGGGATCAACGGTTGCAGACGATTGAAGATGAGGCCATTTCACAACTTGCCAAAAACAGAGATGATGAAATAAAGATTATCTCCAAAAATGTGAGAAGCAAGATCTTCGCTATGCTGATCGGGAAGATATCCGCGTCAAAGCTGGTTGACTCCAAAAAGAAAAAGATATTATTGAAAAAGGGAGAAACCATTACCGACGAACTCCTGGGGAAAATCCCATTTAGCCTGTGGAAAGATATATTGCTTGAGAATGAAGAGGCCACAGAAAAAAAGATCAGCTCTTTATTTGCAAATCTCGAGCGGAAGATAGAGTTTGTCGAGGCTTTTTTTGCAGAGAAGATCGAGAAACTAAAAGCCGGCGATGAACTCCCACCAGGGGTGATCAAGCTGGTCAAGGTTTATATCGCCATCAAGAGGAAACTTTCCGTGGGTGATAAAATGGCAGGCCGTCATGGCAACAAAGGGGTATTGTCGAGAATACTTCCCGAGGAAGATATGCCGTATTTTAAAGATGGCACGCCAGTGGATATTATTTTAAACCCTCTCGGTGTTCCGTCACGGATGAATGTAGGACAGATCCTGGAAACACACCTCGGGTGGGCGGCAAAAAGGCTGGGAGAAAAGATCAATACTATACTGGAGAAACGTTACAGTATTGATCATTTGAAGAGGGAAATAAAAGAAATCTATTCTTCTCCTGAATTTGATCGTTTTGTCGATGGGGCCACCGAAGAGGAAACTAAACGATTTCTTGGTCGGCTAAAAAGGGGAGTCCCGGTAGCAACACCGGTTTTCGATGGTCCCGATGAAATGCAAATCCGACAAATGCTTAAAATTGCCGATCTTCCCGAGACTGGGCAGACCATTCTATTTGATGGAAGGACGGGTGAGCCGTTTGATCAGGAGATCACCGTGGGTATGATTTACATGTTAAAACTTCATCATCTTGTTGACAATAAGATTCATGCCAGATCCATAGGTCCATACTCTCTGGTGACACAGCAACCTCTCGGTGGAAAAGCACAGTTTGGTGGTCAGAGACTTGGTGAGATGGAGGTCTGGGCCCTGGAAGCATATGGGGCCGCTTATTCACTGCAAGAGTTCCTCACTGTTAAGTCTGATGATGTGGCAGGCAGAACGAGGGTATATGAAGCCATTGTAAAAGGTGAGCATACCCTGGAACCGGGACTGCCGGAATCCTTTAATGTACTGGTCAAGGAATTACAGAGCCTCTCTCTTGATGTAGAACTAATCGAGGAAGAGTAGATTAGTCATAAGTCGTAAGTCGTAAGTTTTAATAGAGGAAGAGTAAATCGGTAAGAGGAGGATATAGACGATGGAAGATGTTTTCAGTTATTTTGAAAAACCAAAAGATCCTATCAGGTTTAATGCCATTAAGATATCCATTGCCTCACCGGAAAAAATTCTCTCATGGTCCAATGGAGAGGTCAAAAAGCCTGAGTCGATCAATTACCGGACCTTTAAGCCGGAAAGGGACGGCCTTTTCTGCGCAAAAATATTTGGTCCCGTAAAGGACTACGAGTGTTTCTGTGGTCGTTATAAACGGATGAAACATAGAGGTATAATCTGTGAGAAATGCGGTGTTGCGGTCATACCATCGAAGGTTCGCAGAGAAAGAATGGGTCATATCAATCTGGCGTCTCCCGTGGCTCACATTTGGTTTCTCAAGAGCCTTCCCAGCCGCATTGGCAATGTACTCGATTTAACCCTCAAAGAACTGGAAAAGGTACTTTATTTTGAATCCTGGATCGTGCTTAACCCGAAGAATACACCTTTGAAGAAAAAGGATATCATCTCCGAGGAAGAGTATAACGAGTTGAAAGAAAAATACGGTGAAGATGCCTTTGAGGTTGGAATTGGGGCCGAGACTATTAGAAAACTTCTCGCAGAAATTAACTTAGAGAAGCTGGATGAGGAGCTGCGAACAGAGGTAAAAATAGTCAATTCTGATGCTAAAAAGAAAAAACTTATTAAAAGATTGAAGGTGGTCGAAGCACTGAAAAAATCCGGTGGCAAACCTGAATGGATGGTTCTCACCGTTCTGCCGGTTATTCCACCCGATTTACGACCCCTGGTACCCCTGGACGGCGGTCGCTTTGCCACATCAGACCTTAACGATCTCTACAGGCGCGTCATCAACCGGAATAACCGTCTAAAGCGTTTGCAGGAATTGAATGCACCTGAAATAATAATAAGAAATGAGAAGCGGATGCTCCAGGAAGCGGTAGATGTCCTCTTTGATAATGGCAGGCGCGGTCGGGCCATTACCGGTTCCAATAAGAGACCACTGCGGTCCCTGTCGGATATGTTAAAGGGAAAACAGGGGAGATTCAGACAAAACCTTCTCGGTAAGAGGGTGGATTACTCCGGACGATCAGTCATCACCGTGGGGCCTGATTTGAGATTACATCAGTGCGGTCTTCCCAAAAAGATGGCCTTAGAGCTTTTTAAACCCTTTGTCTATAACCGGCTCCAGGAAAAAGGTTATGTTACCACCGTGAAAAGCGCCAAAAAAATAGTGGAGAGGGAAACTGCCGAAGTGTGGGATGCCTTAGATGAGGTTGTTCGTGAGTATCCCATTCTGCTCAACAGGGCACCAACCTTACACAGACTGGGGTTCCAGGCCTTTGAGCCCGTTCTTATCGAAGGAAAAGCCATCCAGCTTCATCCGTTGGTATGTACGGCATTCAATGCTGATTTTGATGGTGACCAGATGGCCGTGCATGTGCCGTTATCCATTGAGGCACAGGCAGAAGCCAGAATCCTGATGATGTCAACAAATAACATCCTTTCCCCGGCAAACGGGAAGCCGATTATCAATCCCAGTCAGGATATTGTCCTCGGGATTTACTATTTGACAAGAGCTGGCTCCAGTGGCAAAGGGGAAGGTATGATCTTTTCTGATCCGGGAGAGGTTCGCAGCGCTCTCGATGCGGAGGTAGTAGATCTCCATACAAAGATCAAGGTTCGCATCGGAGGGGAATTAAAAGATACCACCGTGGGGAGGGTTGTCCTTTATGAAATTATCCCCGAAGCGATTCCCTTTGATGTGGTCAACAAGGTGATGAATAAGAAAGAACTGGCTAATCTCATCGATTATTGTTACCGGCTGTGTGGCGATAAGACAACGGTTTTGCTGGCAGATAAGTTAAAGGATCTTGGATTTAAGTATGCTACGAGTAGTGGTATATCAATTGCTATTCATAATATGGTTGTTCCTGCCAATAAAAAGGACATTGTAGCTAAGGCCAACAGGGATGTCCTGAAAATACAAAAGCAGTATATGGACGGTCTTATCACTGATGGAGAACGGTATAACAAGGTTATTGATATCTGGGCCCAGGCAACAGAAAAGATTGCTTCTGAGATGCTCAGCGGTATTGGAACGGAAGAAATCGAGGCGCCTGATGGGACAAAGAAAAAAAGGGAGAGTTCCAATCCCATTTATATGATGGCCGATTCCGGTGCGAGGGGAAGCGCCGTTCAGATCAGGCAGCTTGCAGGAATGAGAGGATTAATGGCCAAACCATCGGGAGAAATTATAGAAACTCCCATTACGGCAAACTTCAGGGAGGGGCTGACGGTTCTCCAGTATTTTATTTCCACCCACGGCGCCAGGAAGGGTCTCGCCGACACAGCCCTGAAGACAGCTAATTCAGGATACCTCACGCGGAGACTTGTTGATGTAGCCCAGGATTGTGTCATTACCGAGGAGGATTGTGGCGCCATTGGTGGTATTTATGTGTCTGCCCTTATGGAGGGGGGGGAAATTATTGAAACAGCAGGTGAACGTGTCCTTGGAAGGGTTGCCCTGGAAGAAATCAGGGATCCCTTTACCGGCGAGATCTTGGTAAGAGCGAATCAGGAAATTGACGAGTCTCTCGTAGAAAAGATTGACCGTGCCGGTATCGAAAGGGTTAATATCAGGTCCGTTCTCTCCTGCAAATCAAAGCATGGCGTCTGTGCTATGTGCTACGGCAGAGATCTGGCCCACGGGCACCTTGTAAATATTGGTGAAGCTGTTGGTATTATTGCCGCTCAATCCATTGGTGAACCGGGGACCCAGCTTACGATGAGAACGTTTCACATAGGCGGTACGGCAAAATTTGAAGAGCACTCTACCCTTGAAGCGAGACACGATGGCACGATAAAGTTTATCAATATAAATACTGTTAAAGGTAGAGGGGAAGACCTTGTGGTCATGAATCGAAATGGAGAGGTACACGTTCTGGATGAACAGCAGAGAAGCCGCGGGAAATACCCAGTTCCCTATGGAGCACATTTGAAAATCAACGACGGTAGCGTTGTCAAGAGGGGCGACCTGATTGCAGAGTGGGACCCCTTTTCCATACCGATTCTTGCCGAGGTTGATGGTATTGTAAAATATGGGGATATCATTGAAGGGAAAACTATGCAGGAACAGGTCGATGAGGTGACCGGTCTCTCCCGAAAAGTGGTTATTGAATTCAAGGGTGAGGATCTTCGCCCCCGGGTTTCCATTAAAGATAAAAAGGGAAGGACGGCAAAGGTACCTGGAACAAATACTGTGGCGAGGCATCTTCTGTCAGTAGGAGCCAATATTGTTGTTTCAGAAGGCGATACGGTCAGGGCGGGTGATATCATTGCCAAAATTCCGCGAGAGACGACTAAAACAAAGGATATTACCGGAGGTCTTCCCAGGGTGGCAGAACTCTTTGAGGCGCGAAAACCAAAAGAATTTGCCGTCATCAGCGAGATTGATGGTATCGTCTCTTTTGGTAAGGAATCCAAGGGAAAAAGAACGGTGGTTATTACCCCTGATGTAGGAGAGGAAAAGGAATATCTGATTCCCAAAGGGAAGCATGTATCTGTCCAGGAAGGGGACAGGGTCTTAGCGGGCGAGGCCCTGATGGATGGGGCTCACAACCCCCATGATCTTTTGATGATCAAGGGGGAAAAAGAGCTGGCCCGGTATTTAGTTGATGAGGTTCAGGAGGTATACAGGCTCCAGGGAGTCAAGATCAATGACAAACATATAGAGGTGATTGTCCGCCAGATGTTGCGGAGAGTAAAGGTGGTAAATTTTGGGGATACATCTTTTATTGCCGATGAGCAAGTGGAAAAGTACAGGTTCCAGGAAGAAAATGAAAGGGTGATAGCGAGGGGTGGAAAACCAGCCACAGGGGAGCCAATACTCCTCGGTATTACCAAGGCATCTCTATCTACCCAGAGTTTTATTTCTGCCGCATCCTTTCAGGAAACTACGCGCGTCCTTACCGAGGCAAGTCTTGGTGGAAAGATAGACTATCTTAGAGGACTTAAGGAAAACGTCATTATGGGAAGGTTGATTCCTGCGGGGACAGGTCTTATCATGTACAGAAAACTTGGCATCGAGACTGAAGGTGAAGAGACCTACCCCTCCGAGCTTGAAGATCAGGAAATAGTGGAGAAAAAACTTGACATGCAGGCTGTTAATTGATAGTTATTACGATTTTCCACGTGAAGTGAATAGATAGCACATCTTTCAGGGGGGATGATGCCTACAATAAATCAGTTGATACGTAAAGGGAGAGCTAAGATACAAAAAAAAGCTGCAACACCAGCACTTAGCGGTTCTCCACAGAGAAGGGGGGTTTGTGTAAGGGTATATACCTCAACACCCAAAAAACCAAACTCTGCCTTGAGAAAGGTAGCCAGGGTTCGTCTTACCAGTGGTTACGAGGTGACTTCGTACATACCGGGTGTGGGCCACAATCTTCAGGAGCATTCCGTTGTCCTCGTCAGGGGGGGCAGGGTAAAGGATCTACCTGGCGTCAGGTATCACGTCATCAGGGGTACACTGGATGCCATGGGTGTTCAAGACAGAAAACAGGGAAGATCAAAATATGGAGCTAAAAAACCGAGTTAAACGGAACTAGTATCATGCCGAGAAGAAGAGTAATTGCCAGGAGAGAAGTATTACCAGACCCCAAGTTTAATAATAAGCTTGTCGCAAAGTTTATCAGTAATCTCTTGAAAAAAGGAAAGAAAAGCACTGCTGAATCTATCATGTACGGGGCTTTTGGTCTCATTGAGAAAAAGACAAAAGAGCAGCCTATTGAAGTTTTTGAAAAGGCCCTAAATAACAGCAAACCTGTCATCGAGGTCAAATCAAGGCGGGTAGGTGGCGCCACTTATCAGGTACCAACGGAGGTTATGCCGTCACGGAGGATTGCACTGGCAATTCGCTGGTTAATCATTCATGCAAAGGAACGCGCCGAGAAAACCATGAAAGAGAAGCTGGCTGCGGAACTGATCGATGCGGCTAATAACAGGGGTGGTGCTATCAAAAAGAAAGAAAGTGTCCACAGAATGGCAGAAGCGAATAAGGCCTTTGCCCATTACAGGTTTTAGTTAAAAGGATTCAAGGAGTCAAGGATTCGAGTGATTGGGGAAGAACCCAAAATAGTAAACGAAAGAACTATTTAAAGTTTAAGGAGGTAAGTGAGATGGCGAAGAAAAAATTTGAGAGGACAAAGCCGCATTTAAATATCGGGACCATCGGACATGTTGATCATGGAAAAACCACATTGACTTCAGCTATTACAAAACATCTGGCTAAAAAGGGTTTGGCCGAATACAGGCCCTTCGATTCCATTGACAATGCGCCTGAAGAGAAAGAAAGAGGCCTTACCATCAATATTTCGCATGTCGAGTATGAAACAGCCAAGCGGCACTATGCCCATGTTGACTGTCCAGGTCATGCAGACTATATCAAGAACATGATTTCAGGAGCAGCTCACATGGATGGGACAATCTTGGTGGTGGCTGCGTCGGATGGTCCCATGCCTCAAACAAGAGAACACATCCTCCTCGCAAAGCAGGTGCAGGTTCCCTCTATTGTAGTCTATTTGAACAAGGTTGACCTGGTTGATGACCCTGAACTCCTCGATCTTGTTGAGTTAGAAGTGAGGGAGCTGTTGACAGAGTATGAGTTCCCGGGTGATGAAATCCCCATTATCAGGGGGTCAGCTCTGAAGGCCTTAGAGGCTGATGACCCCAAATCTCCCGAGGCAAAGTCTATATGGGAACTAATGGATGCCGTAGATAACCATATTCCGGAACCCATCCGTGATCTGGATAAACCATTTCTCATGCCTGTTGGTGATGTATTTTCTATATCTGGCCGGGGAACTGTGGTGACGGGCAGGATAGACCGAGGTATCATCAGAACGGGAGATGAAATTGAAATTATAGGTATCAGGCCCACCTTTAAGACAGTTTGTACCGGCGTAGAGATGTTTCGCAAGACCCTCGATGAAGGAAGGGCCGGTGATGATGTCGGTCTGCTCCTCAGGGGAACCAAGCGTGAGGAAGTGGAAAGAGGCCAGGTTGTCGCAAAGCCAGGTTCAATAACCCCCCATACAAAATTTCAGGCGGCTGTTTACGTCTTGACCAAAGAAGAAGGTGGGAGACATACACCTTTCTTTAGCGGTTATCGTCCCCAGTTTTATTTCCGGACGACAGACGTCACCGGTGTCTGCACGTTGCCTGAAGGCGTGGAAATGGTTATGCCCGGAGATAATGTTAATCTTGAGATACACCTGATTACCCCTATTGCCATGGAAGAACAGCTCAGGTTTGCTATCCGTGAAGGTGGTAGGACCGTCGGGGCCGGTGTTGTAAGTAAGATCATTGAATAGGTCATAGGGCCAAAGAGTGGATAATACCGAGAACGCCAGCGATGAAAGAGCAAAAGATTAGAATTCGCCTTAAGGCTTACGATCATAAACTACTGGATCGTTCGGTGGAAGAAATTGTGGAAACGGCAAAAAGGACTGGTGCCCGTGTTGCCGGTCCCATTCCCCTTCCGACAGAAATCAATAAATTCTGTGTCAATAGATCACCACATGTAGACAAAAAATCGAGGGAGCAGTTCGAAATCAGGACACATAAAAGACTGATTGACATTATTGAACCGACACAATCAACGGTAGACGCACTTATGAAACTGGATCTCTCTGCTGGTGTTGATGTTGAAATAAAGACGTAAGTGCGAAAAACTATTATTAAGTAGGCATTGTGGTTATGGTAGGACTTATCGGTAGAAAATTAGGCATGACACAGATTTTCTCAGAAGACGGCGCCGCAGTTCCAGTAACTGTTATCGAGGTAAAACCATCTGTGGTGATCCAGAAGAAAACCAGAGAAAATGATGGCTACGATGCTGTGCAGTTAGGTTACGGCCACACAAAGCAGAAACATGTGACCAAAGCCCTCCAGGGACACTGCAAAAAGGCGGATAAGGGTTTCTTTCGGATCCTCCGGGAATTCAGGACAGATACCGATGATTATGAGGTGGGTCAGGAACTAAAAACAGACGTTTTTACTGTTGGTGACTATGTGGATGTTGTAGGAACTACCGAAGGTAAGGGCTTTGCCGGCGTTATAAAACGTCATGGTTTTAGGGGGGGCAGGGCAACCCATGGCTCCATGTTCCATCGAGCCCCTGGATCCATTGGTGCAAGTGCATACCCTTCCCGGGTGTTTAAAGGGAAAAAGCTACCGGGGCACATGGGAAACGTGAGGAAAACTGTCCAGAACTTAATGGTTTACGGTGTAAGACCCGACAGGGATCTGATTTTGGTCAAGGGATCGGTTCCGGGTAGCAAGAATAGTTTTGTTTTAATCAAGCGATCGATAAAAATTAAGTCATAAGTCATATTTGTTTTTGGAGTTATCAGGATGCCAGTGGTGGGAATATATGATGTGGAAAAGAATAAGGTAGCCGAGATCGAACTGAGTGATACCGTCTTTGGCGCGGAGTTGAACGAAGCAGTTCTTTATGAAGTGGTAAGAATGCAGATGGCATCGTGGAGAAGAGGAACCGCCTCGACTAAGGAAAGAAGCGATGTCAGAGGTGGGGGAAGGAAGCCATGGCGTCAGAAAGGAACGGGCAGGGCAAGGGCCGGTACAAGAAGGTCTCCTCTCTGGAGAGGTGGGGGAATCACCTTTGGCCCCAAACCGAGGGATTATGCATACAGAGTACCCAAAAAGGTAAAAAAGAAGGCCCTGATCTCCGCCCTGAGTATGAAGGTCAAAGAAGAGCGGATGTTGATTCTCAGGGATTTCCCGATGGACGAAATCAAGACAAAGAGATTCAAGGAGGTCATTGATCGATTTGGATTAAAAAAAGCCTTGTTTGTTCTGGATAAGTCATATCCGAACCTCGAGAAAGCATCGAGAAACCTCAAAGATATTAGTATGATAAGATCAGAAGGACTAAATGTCTACGACCTACTGAATCATGGTCATGTCGTTCTTTTAGAGCCCGCTGTCAAAATGATTGAAGGGGCGTTGTTGTCATAATGGAAATGTATAACATTATAAAAAGATATATAATTACTGAAAAGAGTACCATCGCAAAAGATGAAGGTAATAAGTATATTTTTGAAGTTGACCGCCGTGCGAATAAAATCGAGATCGGCGAGACAGTGGAGAAGCTCTTTAAGGTCAAAGTCGTGGATGTGCGTGTCATGAATGTGGTGGGTAAGAAAAAGAGGATGGGAAGAATTTTGGGTAAGAAGCGTGACTGGAAAAAGGCGATTGTTACCCTTGCCCCCGGCAACAGCATCGAGATTTTTGCAGGAGTGTAGTTAAGGATAAAGGATTGAGGATTCAAGGGCAAATTTAATCCTTGACCCTTAATCCCTAATCCCTGACCCCTAATTAAAGGATTAAGGTAGATGGCGATAAAAAAATATAAACCCACCTCACCCGGCAGAAGATTTCAGACATGTTCAGACTTCAAGGAAATCACTTCAACAACACCAGAGAAAAGTCTGCTACGTCCCCTGAAAAAGAAGGGGGGACGAAATTGCTATGGAAGAATTACCAGCAGACATATTGGCGGAGGTCACAAGAAAAAATACAGGCTTATTGATTTCAAACGTGACAAGATAGATATCCCTGCCAGAGTAGCTTCGGTCGAGTACGATCCCAATAGAACTTCAAGGATTGCCCTGTTACATTATCTGGATGGAGAAAAACGATATATTCTGGCTCCTGCAAAACTGGATGCGGGAGATACTGTGGTAAGTAGTGAAAAAGCGGATATTAAACCGGGAAACGCCATCCCACTGAAAAATATACCTCTCGGTTCCCTTATTCATAATCTGGAACTTAAGCCGGGTCGGGGTGGTCAGATGATCAGAAGTGCAGGAGTCTATGGACAGCTTATGGCCAAGGAAGGACGATATGCCCAGGTCAGACTCCCCTCAGGGGAAGTGAGAAAATTTTTCCTTGCATGTAAGGCCTCCATCGGACAGGTGGGAAATATTGAGCAGGAGAATGTTAGCATTGGCAAGGCTGGCAGGTCGAGATGGCTGGGAAGACGGCCTAAGGTTCGTGGTGTAGCCATGAATCCCGTAGATCATCCCATGGGGGGAGGAGAAGGTAAATCATCCGGGGGGAGACATCCATGTACCCCGTGGGGGGTCCCGACGAAAGGCCACAAAACGAGAGCAAACAAGAGCACTGATAGATATATAGTGAAGAGAAGAGGTTAAGAAGGTGGCACGTTCGATTAAAAAAGGTGCATATATTGAGGAAAAGCTTCTTGAAAAAGTCAGGAAAGCCGACTCTACGGGAAGCAAAAATGTGATAAAGACTTGGTCCCGTCGTTCCACAATTACCCCTGAATTGATAGGACACACCTTCGCCGTGCACAATGGAAAGAATTTTATTCCCGTTTTTGTTACGGAGAACATGGTAGGGCACAAACTCGGTGAATTTGCGCCAACAAGGACATTTTACAGTCATGCAGGTGATCGAAAGTCGAAACTGCGTAAATAAATAGCGTTTAGAAGGGGATATGGAAGCAAAAGCAGTTGCCAGATATGTGCGAACATCACCACAAAAGGCACGGTTGGTAGTAGATTTGATCAGGGGAAGGAGGGTTGAAGAAGCCCAGAAGATACTAGCCTTTACAAAAAAGCGTGCTGCCAAAGCGGTCAGTAAAGTCTTAAAGTCAGCCACAGCTAATGTCGGGCAGAATCCCAATATAGACAAGAATATCCTCTATGTGAAGAAGATTTTTGTGGATCAGGGTCCTTCCCTGAAGCGATGGAGGGCAAGGGCCCAGGGAAGAGCGGCTTCGATAAAAAAAAGGACATCTCATATAACAATTATCCTGGATGAAGAGTGGTTGCCTCGTAAAAAGTAACAAAATCAGAGGATCTTGTTGAAAGCGCAACAGATGAGGAGGTGAAAGGTTGGGGCAAAAGGTTAACCCGATTGGGTTTAGGTTGGGTGGTATCAAGACATGGCATTCACTATGGTTCGCAGAAAAAAATTACAGTAAGCTGCTTCATGAGGATATCAAGGTTAGAAAATACCTCAAAAAGAAACTTTATCATGCGGGTATCTCAAGGATAGAGATAGAAAGGGCTGCCGATAAAGCCAAGGTTAATATTTATGCAGGACGTCCCGGAATTATTATAGGTAAGAAAGGTTCAGAGATAGAGAAGCTGAAGAAGGAACTTGAGGGGGTTGCCGGAAGAGAGATTATTATAAACATTCTTGAGGTGCGGAAGCCTGAAATAGACGCACAACTCGTTGCTGAGAGTATTGCCCTTCAGCTGGAGCGGCGTGTTGCCTTCAGGAGGGCGATGAAAAAATATGTAAACTCTGCGCTCAAATTTGGTGCCAAAGGTATCAGAGTGACATGTTCTGGAAGACTTGGGGGAGCAGAGATGTCGAGGTCAGAGTGGTATCGAGAAGGAAGGGTTCCCCTTCACACACTGCGGGCAGCTATTGATTACGGTTTCGCTGAGGCTCATACCACTTATGGCATTATCGGTGTGAAGGTACATATATTTCATGGAGAGGTGCTACCCATGAAAGACGCGTAGGCTGAAAGCTAAATAAAACATCAGTCGTACGTCATAAGTCTTATGTCATACGTTTTACGACTTACGACTTATGACATACGCATTAGAGGGAAGGTCGCCGAATTATGTTAATGCCGAAAAGGGTCAAATACAGGAAGTTGCAGAGGGGTCGTATGGGTGGCAAGCCCACCAGGGGTTGCCATCTGGCCTTTGGGGAATATGGCTTGCAGGCCACCGAATGTGGATGGATCACGGCAAGGCAGATTGAGGCCGCACGTATTGCCATGACGCGTCACGTGAAACGGGGAGGGAAAGTCTGGATCAGGATATTCCCCCATAAGTCAATTACCAGGAAACCAGCCGAAACCCGTATGGGAAAAGGGAAAGGATCACCTGAAGAGTGGGTAGCCGTTGTAAAACCGGGTATTGTTCTCTATGAAATGGAGGGAGTTACAAAAGAGGCCGCCATAGAAGCATTTAGGTTGGCAGCGCACAAGCTTCCGATATCTACTAACTTTCTTTCAAGGGATAGATATAGTGAAAATCAAGGAAATTAGAGAACTAAGTATTGATGAGTTAAAACAAAAAAATAGGGATCTGTTGGAAGAGCTTTTCAAGCTCCGGATCCGCCATACCTCCGGGCAATTGGACACCCCTTCTGTGATGGGCCTTATCAGAAAAGATATTGCCCGCATTAAGACTGTACTGAGGCAAAAGGAGGATCATTAGAGATGGGTGATCGGGGTCATAAAAGAACCATTATGGGAGTCGTTGTAAGCAATAAAATGGATAAGACCATCGTTATTCGGGCAGAAAGATTGGTCAAGCACGCTGTATTTCATAAATACATCAAAAGACATGTTAAATATAAGGCCCATGATGAGAAAAACATTTGTAACATGGGAGATAAAGTCCTCATCGTCGAATCGAGACCACTGAGCAGGGAAAAGCGATGGCGGCTACGCAAAATTATAGAGAAGGCGGGGTAGGTCCTACGGGTACTACTTTCTTTAGGTGGTGTTTTCTTATGATACAGATGCAGACTATTTTAAATGTGGCCGATAATTCAGGTGCAAAGAAGGTTGCCTGCATTAAGGTTCTCGGTGGCTCGAAAAGAAGGTATGCCAGCGTGGGTGATATCATTGTCGTATCCGTCAAAGAAGCCATCCCCAATGCAAAGGTCAAAAAAGGGGATGTCATGAAGGCTGTAGTCGTACGTACTGTGAAGGAGGTAAGGAGAGCGGATGGTTCATATCTGAAATTTGACGATAATTCTGCTGTCCTCATTACGAATCAACTGGAACCTGTAGGAACAAGAATATTCGGACCGGTTGCCCGCGAATTGAGGGCAAAACAATTTATGAAGATTATTTCTCTGGCACCGGAGGTGTTATAGGGGTCTGGGGTTGTCTGAAGACTGACATAGGAAAATTGGAGACCGGGGAATAAGAGATGCGGGAAAGGCGATTGAAGAAAGGTGATACGGTGAAGGTAATCAGCGGTAAGGAGAAAGAGAAAACCGGCAAGATCATCAAGATTATCAGCAATAAGGACAAGGTATTTGTGGAGAAGTTAAACTTCATCAAACGGCATCAGAGACCTACTGCAAAGGGGAAAGGAGGTATCGTTGAGAAAGAGGGACCGATACATATTTCCAATGTGATGCTCATCTGTAACAAGTGTGATACAGCCGTTAGAGTGGGGTACAGGATATTAGATGATGGAAACAAGGTACGTTTCTGCAAAAAATGTCATGAGATACTGGATGCTTGAGGGGTAGGACAAAAGTGGCAAGGTTAAAAGAGTATTACCTGAGGGAAGTCGTTCCAGCATTAATTAAGGGATTTAACTATAAAACCCGGATGGAAGTTCCCAGACTGGAGAAGATTGTCGTCAATATGGGTCTCGGTGAAGCAATCCAGAACATCAAGATCCTCGATAATGCTGTGGAAGAACTTTCCGTGATTGTTGGTCAGAAACCGGTAATTACAAAGGCGAGACGGTCAATTGCCACGTTTAAGCTTCGTAAAGGTATGTCTATAGGATGTCGGGTTACCTTGAGGAGGGAAAGGATGTACGAGTTTTTTGACAGACTTGTAAATGTTGCTCTTCCAAAGGTCAGAGATTTCAGGGGAATTCCGCCAACGTCGTTTGATGGAAGAGGGAATTTCGCCATGGGATTGAAGGAGCAGCTTATCTTTCCAGAGATAGATTATAACAAAGTTGATAAGATAAGAGGGATGAATATTGTGATAGCTACAACAGCTAAAACGGATGATGAGGGAAGGGAACTCCTCAGGCTCATGGGTATGCCGTTTAGAAGTTAGTGAACAGACATTTGCCATCAGTCGTGATGGTGCTTTTATAGAGAAGCAGTAATGCAAAGATGGTGGGTTAAGCGGCAAGTGACTACGGAGGAAAAGGTGTGGCAAAAAAATCCTTAATTGTAAAGGCTAAAAGGAAAATGAAATTTCCGGTCAGGGCATATAACCGTTGTCCCATCTGTGGAAGACCGAGGGCATTTTACAGGAAATTCGAGATGTGTAGAATATGCCTGAGAAATCTTTCCCTCAAGGGGGAAATCCCTGGCGTCATAAAATCGAGCTGGTAATCAGGGTGTTTAGGGTGTTTAAGGAGTAGTGTATAAAAATGACCGATCAGATTGCAGATATGCTAACGAGGATCAGAAACGCCAATAGGATTCATCATAAGAGTGTTGATGTACTATTGTCCCGGGTTAATATGAGCATCGCCAGCGTTTTGAAAAAGTCAGGCTACATCAATGGGTACAACATTGACAAAGATAAGCAAGGACACCAGGTGTTAAGGGTATATCTCAAGTACCCGGATGCGAAGAAAACCGTCATTACAGAGATTCGCAGGATCAGTAAGCCAGGAAGAAGGGTTTATGTAAAGAGTGAAAAGATTCCCAAGGTATTGAACGGGTATGGAATTGCCGTCATTTCCACTTCCAGGGGGATCATGACCGATAAAGAGGCCAGAGAGTTAAACATAGGTGGCGAGGTTCTCTGCCACGTATGGTAGTCAGTCATCAGTCATCAGTCATCAGTCTTATGTCCTTATGTCTTTTGACTTACGACTTATGACTTATGACTTATGACTTATGACTTAAATGGTAAGGCATGTTACGGAAGCGGCAGGGGAGATTTGTTTATGTCGAGAGTTGGTAGGAAACCTATACAAGTTCCCGGAGGTGTAAGAGTCCATCAGGGCGATGGGGTCATCAAGGTTGATGGTCCCAAGGGAACCCTGTCAATGAAGCTGCCGCAGCACGTTGAGGTAACCCTCGACAATGGAACCATTGTGGTAAAAAGGTTGTCCGATGATAGAACAGGAAGATCATACCACGGTTTAGTAAGAACGCTTATAGGAAATATGGTGGCGGGTGTCAGTACCGGTTTTGAAAAGAACTTGGAGATATCAGGAGTCGGATACAGGGCAGAGGTAAAAGATACCATTCTTAAATTGGCTGTTGGTTATTCTAATCCTGTGAAATATCAGATTCCAGAGGGGGTTAACATTAAAGTTGACAAACAGGTGAGTATCTCGGTTTCGGGAATTGATAAGCAACTGGTGGGGAGAGTTGCCGCTGAGATAAGAGCGCTAAAGAAACCGGAACCATATAAAGGTAAAGGGATAAAGTATGCAGGCGAACAGGTAAGGCGAAAGGTTGGCAAATCTGTGGGGGCCTGAGATTAGAAAAATGTCGTCAGTCATCAGTCATCAGTCTTATGTCCTTATGTCTTTTGACTTTTGACTTATGACTTATGACTTAAACTGGTGGCTGAGGTAAAAAACATTGGCATTAAAGAAGGTTGAAAAAAGCAGAGTTAAACGTAAATTAAGGGTAAGGGGAAAGATACACGGTACTGAAATGAGGCCACGTCTTTCGGTGTTCAGAAGTGCTGAGCATATCTATGTCCAGGCAATTGACGATGATCTGGGAAAGGCTCTTGCTGATGCCTCAACCCTCAGTAAGGAATTAAGGGGCACCCTTGATGGTCTGAAAAAGGCTGATGCAGCTAAAGAAGTAGGGAGATTGGTGTCAAAACGATTGAAGATGATGGGTGTTGAACAGGTTGTCTTTGATAGAGGAAGATATCTCTATCATGGGCGGATCAAGGCCCTTGCTGAGGCTGCCAGGGAATCGGGGTTGAAATTTTAGCTGACCAGAGGCAAAATATTTTAGTCATAAGTCATAAGTCGTAAAGTCGAAGATGTAGGACGCATTGACATAAGACGTAAATTCAGAAAATGAAGGAAATGATAGTTGAATAAAAAAGACGTAAAAGAATCGGAATTCCTTGACAGGGTCATAGCGATTAATAGGACGGCCAAAGTGGTCAAGGGTGGAAGGAGGTTCAGATTCAGTGCCGTGGTTGTTGTCGGTGACGGTAATGGATTGGTAGGCACCGGTCTGGGCAAGGCCCATGAGGTGCCAGAGGCAATCAGAAAAGGCATGGAGCAGGCCAGGAAAAACATGACTAAGGTTGCTATTGTAAACAGGACAATTCCCTATGAGGTTATCGGCCATTATGGTGCCGGGAGGGTACTCCTGAAGCCTGCCTTTGAGGGAACAGGTCTCATCGCGGGAGGCGCTGTGAGGGCAGTACTTGAGGTGGCGGGAGTTCATAATATATTGACGAAATGTCTTGGTTCGCACAACCCTCATAATCTGGTCAAGGCAACCCTTGACGGACTATGTCAATTGAAGTATCCAGCGGATATTTCCACCCTAAGGGGAAAGGATATTGCTGAGCTTTAAGGTTTATAACTACATAGGAGAAGTATGTTTGTGGGTAAGAAGCTAAAGATAACACAGATAAGAAGTTATATCGGAAGGCCAGAAAAGCAAAGAAAGATCCTTCATGGTATGGGACTGGGAAGATTGAACAGGACTGTCCTGCTGAATAATACGCCTGAGATTCGCGGCATGGTCAAAAAGGTCATCCACCTACTATCGGTGGAGGAACTTGAGGAGGGGGCCGAAGTATGAATCTGGGTACTTTGAAACCACCGGATGGTTCGAGAAAGAAAAGAAAAAGAGTTGGCCGTGGGGATGGATCAGGTCACGGTGGGACATCATGCAGAGGATCAAAAGGGCAGAATGCCCGTTCAGGCGGAGGTGTCAGGCCTGGTTTTGAGGGTGGTCAGATGCCTCTATCGAGAAGATTACCCAAAAGAGGATTTCGTAACCGCTTCCGCAGGGACATCATTATTCTCAATATAGAACAGTTGAAGAGATTTCCTGAAGGTTCTGTCATCGATGAGGAGACCCTCATAAGTAGGGGGTTGGTGAAGAGAAGAGGTGATGGCATCAAGGTACTGGGAAAAGGGAATATCGTCTACCCCCTGACACTGAAGCTAAACATGATTAGTCGTTCTGCGAGAGAGAAAATTGAAGCTGCTGGTGGCAAGATCATAGAGGTTGCCTGATTTGCTTGAAGGATTTAAAAATATCTCAAAAATACCGGAACTTCAGAAGAGGATCCTCTTTACGCTTCTTCTGTTGTTTGTCTACAGAATAGGTGCGCATGTCCCCACGCCGGGAATCGACACGGCAGCATTAGCAGCCTTTTTTGAACAGGCGAAGGGTTCCCTTCTCGGACTCTTTGATATGTTTGCCGGAGGGGCCCTCTCCAATCTATCTGTCTTTGCCCTCGGGATTATGCCCTATATCAGTGCATCCATTATCCTCCAGTTAATGACTGTCGCTGTTCCCCACTTAGAAAAGCTCTCTAAGGAGGGTGAAGCGGGAAGAAGAAAGATAACCCAGTACACACGATACGGGACGGTAATTTTAAGCATCATTCAAGGTTTTGGCATCGCCATTGGACTGGAAAATATGGCCGGTCCCAGCGGTGCGTCTATTGTGATTAATCCCGGCTGGGACTTTCGATTGATGACTATGATCACGCTGACTGCCGGCACGGCATTCATCATGTGGCTTGGAGAGAGGATTACAGAAAAGGGAATCGGTAATGGTATCTCCCTGATCATCTTTTCCGGAATTGTATGCGGAGGCCCCGTGGCAATCATCAACACCTTCCGCCTTTTGTCTGCGGGTGAAATGGGCATCTTCGTCATTGTCCTGTTGTTCATCATGATGGTCGCTGTTGTAGGAGTCATTGTATTTGTTGAGAGCGGTCAAAGGAGAATACCGATACAATATGCAAAACGGATTGTGGGCAGAAAGATGTATGGTGGACAGACAACGCATCTACCCCTGAAGATAAATATGGCGGGGGTTATCCCCCCCATATTTGCCTCCTCGATTATCATGTTTCCCGCGACGATTGCCAATTTCATTCCCCATCCCTGGATGAAGATGGTGGCAGATATCCTGATCCCTGGAAAATGGGGGTATGAGGTACTTTATGTCGCCTTTATTATATTCTTCTGTTACTTCTATACAGCAGTTACCTTCAAACCTTCTGATGTGGCTGATAATATTAAAAAGTATGGGGGTTACGTCCCGGGGATAAGGCCGGGTAAAAAGACGGCGGAGTATATAGACGATATTTTGACTAAACTGACTTTTAGTGGCGCAATTTACGTCTCGGCGGTCTGTGTGCTGCCCAGTATACTGGTCAGTTACTTTAATGCACCCTTTTATTTCGGGGGTACGGCGCTGCTAATTGTTGTCGGTGTTGCCCTCGATACGGCAGGTCAAATAGAAACTCATTTATTGACAAGACAATATGAGGGGTTCATGAAGAAGGGACGTATCGCAAGAAGGCGCTGACAGATACCTTAAGAAAAAAATTTGGGAAATGGTTATTTTGAGGCTTCCTGAGGAAATTGAGAAGATAAGAACAAGTAATCTCATTGTGGCGGAGATATTGAACGAATTAAAGGAAAAGGTAAAACCTGGTATAACCACAGTAGAGCTGGACAGAATAGCCTCCGAACTGGCCAGGAAGAAGGGGGCGAGGCCAGCGTTTAAAGGGTACAGGGGTTATCCATTTTCCCTGTGTACCTCGGTCAATTTTGAAGTTGTTCACGGCCTCCCATCAACTAAGGCTCTGGTCGAGGGTGATATTATAAGCCTCGATTTTGGTATATATTATAAAGGGTACTATGGAGATGCCGCGGTAACTGTTCCGGTCGGTAACGTCTCTCCCGAAGCGGCAAGGCTCATGGAGGTCACGGAGCAGGGTTTATATGATGGTATAAAGGAGGCAAAAGCCGGAAATCGTCTGGGTGATATATCTGCCGGTGTACAGATGCGCGTTGAGGCTGCTGGTTTTTCTGTTGTCAGAGATTTTGTAGGCCACGGCATCGGGAAGAATCTCCATGAGGAACCTCAGATACCAAATTACGGGGAGCGAGGGAGAGGCGTTGAATTAAAGGCCGGTATGGTGCTGGCCATAGAACCAATGGTCAACGAAGGCACACATAGAGTCAGGATATTGTCTAATGGTTGGACTGTCGTGACAGAAGATGTAAAACTCTCAGCCCACTTTGAGCATTCTGTGGCGATCACCGATAATGGTCCGGATATCCTCAGCAAAATACAGTAGTTCAAGTTAAGTGCCTAAAGTGAGCTAAAGTTTAAAGTGCCTAAAGTTATTTAAAATCAAGAAAAAGAAGGTCTTATGGCAAAAGAAGAACCTATAGAGGTTGAAGGTCGGGTCATCGAACCTTTACCGAATGCTATGTTTCGTGTTGAACTGGAAAATGGACATCGTGTCCTTGCCCATATTTCGGGAAAGATGCGGATGCATTTTATTAAAATACTCCCCGGTGATAAGGTGACTGTTGAACTGTCCCCCTATGATCTGACGCGGGGAAGGATTATATACAGGTCAAAATAGAATCGGGGTAACAGGTGACAGAGGGCAGTTGTTGCCGTTTCCTGATGGAGGATGGGAATATTGAAAGTAAGGTCTTCCGTGAAAAAAATTTGCGATAAATGCAAGATTATCAAAAGACATGGAGTGTTGCGAGTTATCTGTGAGAATCCCAAGCATAAGCAACGTCAGGGATAAGAGCGGTATAATCAGGAGGTAATCAGGTGGCGAGAATTGCGGGAGTGGATCTACCGAGGAACAAAAGGATGGAAGTTGCCTTAACTTATATATATGGCATAGGGTGTACCAAATCGAGAGAGACACTTAGGAAGGCAGGTGTCAGCTTTGATACAAAGACAGACAACCTCGCTGATTCAGAGATAACCTCAATAAGGAATATTATCGATAAAGAACATAAGATTGAGGGAGATTTAAGGAGAGAAGTGTCCATGTCGGTGAAACGCTTGATAGATATTGGTACCTATCGCGGATTAAGGCACCGTAAGGGGCTCCCTGTCCGAGGTCAAAGAACCCATACAAATGCCCGGACAAGAAAGGGACCAAGACGGACGACCGTCGGCAAAAAGAAGTAACCATTACTGTACCAACGTGGAGAAAAGTACAATGGCAAAGACAGCAGTAAGGAAGACAACAAAAAAAAAGGAAAGAAAGAATATACCGGAAGGCATTGCTCACATTCAATCAACCTTTAATAATACAATTGTTACTATTACAGATCTCAGTGGCAATGTGATTGCCTGGTCCTCTGGCGGAGTGCAGGGATTTAAAGGTTCAAGGAAAAGCACACCCTTTGCGGCACAGATGGCGGCCGAAGACGCTGCGAAGAAGGCCAAGGAACAGGGCTTAAAAAGGGTCCAAGTTTATGTGAAGGGACCCGGTGCAGGTCGGGAATCGGCATTGAGGTCTCTCCAGATAGCAGGCCTTAGCATTAGCCTGATCAGGGATGTCACACCGATTCCCCATAACGGGTGCCGTCCTCCGAAGAGGAGAAGGGTTTAAGCGGAAAAGTGACTAAAGTGCACTAAAGTTGGAAGTTAAAAAATTTTAGTTCACTTTAGGCACTTTAGCTCACTTCCAACTTCACACTTAAGGATTATATTTGAAGGTTTTGGAGGGAAGGTATTTTGGCAAGATATAGAGAATCAGTATGCAGATTATGCCGAAGAGAGGGGTTAAAACTGTTTCTCAAAGGAGACAGATGTTACAGTGATAAATGTGCCTTTGAGAGACGAGGGTATGCCCCAGGCGAACATGGTCAGGTACGAAGAAAACCCTCCGACTATGGTGTTCAGTTAAGGGAAAAACAGAAACTGAAGAGGATGTATGGTCTTTTAGAAAAACAGTTCCGGGGATACTTTGAAAAGGCTGACAAGCAAAAAGGGATAACAGGTACCAACCTTTTGCTTTTCTTAGAGAGAAAACTCGACAATATGGTTTTTCGTATGGGGTTTGCCAATTCGAGGAGTGAAGCAAGGCAGCTCGTCGGGCATAATCATTTTCTGGTGAATGGTAAATCTGTCAACATTCCATCTTATCTGGTCAATGCTGGTGATGAAATCAGTGTAAAAGTAAAGAGCAGGAATGTGGAGCGGATTCGTGAGGCTATGGAAACAGTTGCCAGGCGAGGGGTACCACAATGGCTGGAATTGGATAAGGATAACTTCAGGGCGGTTGTGAAAACGCTTCCCACCCGTGAAGAACTAACGATGCCAGTTCATGAGCAGTTAGTTGTTGAGCTTTATTCTAAATAACTCTAACACTTAAGGAGGAAGGCACAGAGGCACAGAGGCTTTTTACTACTCTTCGAGAAAAGATCTTTCATTCGCCACTCAAAGCCCCTTTTGCGAGTTGTGCAAGGGTCTCTCTTTGTGCCTCTGCCACTTTGTGCCTTAAAGATGAGGGTATTGAACCATGCAAAAAAACTGGTGCAGCCTGATACGACCAAAGAGAATTGAAATTGATGAGAGTACACATACATGTTTTTATGGGGAGTTTACCTGCCAGCCCTTAGAGAGAGGGTTCGGCATTACCCTCGGCAATGCACTCAGGAGGATATTGCTGTCGTCTATACAGGGAGCAGCTATTGTATCTGTGAAAATTGATGGTGTCCTTCATGAATTTTCCACAATTCCAAGTGTCAAAGAAGATGTAACTGATATTATCCTGAATCTGAAGGGTGTTCGTCTTAAACTTCGTCAGAATGGATCAAGGATTATTCGTATTGATACATCAAGGGAAGGAGTTATTACGGCAGGGGACATTATAACTGATGGAACCGTGGAGATACTGAACCCGGACCACTATATTGCAACTATCTCCGGGGGAACACCTTTTAAGGCGGAGATGGTTGTGAAGATGGGAAAGGGGTATATGCCTGCCCAAAAGGAAAATAATATTGATCAGCCCGAGGGCACAATCGCCATTGATGCTGTGTTTTCACTGATAAAAAAGGTGAACTATACCGTTACCCATGCCAGGGTGGGCCAGATTGCAGACTATGATCGGCTTATCCTGGAAGTGTGGACGGATGGGAGTATCCAGCCGGAGAGTGCCGTAGCTTATGCAGCTAAGATATTAAAGGAACAGTTGGACATATTTATCAACTTTGGAGAAGTTGAAGAAGAAGAGGAACGGAAGATTGACGAAAAAGAGGAGCTTAACAAGAAGCTCTTAAGGCATGTTGATGACCTGGAACTTTCTGTAAGATCAGCCAACTGTTTGAAAAATGCGGGCATTAACACCATCGGAGAGCTCGTTCAGAAAACAGAAGTAGAGATGCTCAAGACAAGAAATTTCGGCAGGAAGTCCCTGAATGAAATCAGAGAAATCCTTGCAGAAGCTGGACTTAGTTTCGGTATGAGACTTGATTTTCCTCCCTGGAATAAAAAAGGGAAGAAAGTGGTGGAAAAATCCAATGAAGATACAGGAAACCAATCGCTTGCCGGAAAGGAAGATGTTCAATGCGCCATGGAAAGTCTGGAAGCAAATTAGGTAGAACAACAAGTCATAAAAAAGCCATGTTGAGAAATATGGTCACTTCCTTTTTGAAGTATGAGAAGATTAAGACAACAGATGCAAAGGCTAAAGAATTGAAAAAGGTTGTAGAAAAGATGATCACCCTGGGAAAGAAGGGTAATCTTCATGCAAGAAGGCAGGCCCTGTCTTACGTAAGGGATCGAAAGGTGGTGGGAAAACTTTTCACCGATCTATCAGATAGGTACCATGACAGGAATGGCGGGTACACGAGAACCATCAAGATTGGCAATCGCACTGGTGATAATGCACCCATATCCGTCATTGAACTCATTGACGAAAAACAAAGTCATAAGTCATAAGTCATAAGTCATAAGTCGTAAGTCGTAAGACATAGGACGTACGACGTAAGACGTACGACAGAGAGGGAAGGAGGGTTTGTCATGGCAGAAGAAAAAATTGGCGAAGTGGTAAAGTTTTTTGCCAAACCGAGTGTTGCAGCAGTTAGAATAACGGGCGGCGAGTTGAAGATAGGCGATACAGTTAAATTTATAGGTCATACGACAGATCTAACAAGCATCATTGATTCGCTTGAGATCAACAACAAAAAAGTGGAAAAGGCGGTGGCAGGCGACTATATTGGCATTAAGGTCCCTGCTCGTGTCCGTCCCGGAGACGAGGTATTTAAAGTTTTGTAGCCGCAGCCCCGTATTCAAGACGGGGCTGCCTGCGTATCATGCCTCGAAATACGTGATAGTGGGCATTTTTGTTATTGCCACTGCCGAGGGGAGCTGTGTTACCTGATGGCAACATATCATTAGGGGCAAAAAAAGATGAACATCAAGATATTGGGTTGCTATGGATCACAGCTTCCGGGTGCCAACGCAACGGCTTTTTTACTGAATGGAAAAATTCTGGTAGATGCCGGTACTGTTACCTCTATCCTAACATTGGAAGAACAGGTCAACATCGGTTATATCCTTGTCACTCATCCTCATATTGATCATGTACGGGATATAATGTTTCTGGCAGACAATATCTGTTATCTCAACAAAGACAATCCTCTCGTTATCCTCAGTACACAGTACATTATTGATGCCCTCCGGACGTATCTCTTCAACGGTATTATCTGGCCTGATTTTTCAGTGATTCCCACTCCAGAAAATCCGGTCTTGAAATTTGAGGTTATCAGGCCCCGGGAAAAGGTTCGGATTGACAACCTTGACGTTACTGCCATCAGGGTTCATCATGTTGTGGAAACAGTGGGGTATGTAGTGGAATCCAGGGAGGGATCTGTTATCTTTGCAGGTGATACAGGACCTACAGATGAAATCTGGAAAATCGCAAACAGGATCAAGAATTTGAAAGCTATATTCGTGGAGACATCCCTTCCCGACAGTATGAGAGATATTGCGGATATGAGCGGTCACCTGACGCCCAGCAGTCTGGAGCATGAGTTAAAGAAACTGGATTCCCTTAAAACTGACATCTATCTTTATCATATGAAACTCCAGTATCACCAATCCATTCAAGACGAGGTCACCCTGATCAAGAATAGAAAAATACATGTCCTCAAAGACGGCCAAGCGATACAGATCAACTCCCTTGATGCAGGCACAAAGTTGTAAAGGCACATAGACACAAAGGAGAGAATAACATGACTTTGTGCCTTTGTCACTCTGTGCCTTTGTGCCTAATTATATATGAATTAGATGGCATCTCGAGGTAACCTTGAATATCTCTCCGGATTAAGTAGCACAGTTATCCGTCTGGGCCTTGGCCCCATTTCCCGACTCCTCGAAAGATTGAACAACCCCCAGCGAAAATACGAGACCGTTTTAATTGCGGGAACCAATGGTAAAGGTTCCATCGCGGCAATGACGGCCTCGATCCTGTGCCAGGGAGGATTTAGAGTCGGTCTTTATACATCTCCTCACCTGATAGATGTCATAGAACGGATACGCATCAATGGCCTTATGATCACGCCTACGGAAATGGATGAAAGAATAGGAGAAGTGAAAAAACAGGTCCTGGAGGATGTGACCTACTTTGAATTTCTCACTGCGGTGGCCTTTCTTCACTTTTACCGGGAAGACGTAGACGTAGCTGTCCTGGAAGTAGGAATGGGGGGAAGACTTGATGCAACCAATATGGTTACACCGGCGGTATCTGTCGTATCCAATATCTCTCTCGATCACAGGGAATATCTGGGAAATCGTCTAAAAGACATTGCCCGTGAAAAGGCTGGTATTATCAAGGATGGAGGGTTGTGCATCAGTGCGGCAAAGCAAAAGTCGGTCATAAAAGTCCTGGAGGAAATCTGCCGTGAGAGGAGGGCAAAGCTATACCTGCTCGGAAGGGACATAAAAGTCAGGATGCACCGTGATGGCACTTTTTCCTACCGAGGAATTGCAAAGACCTACCATAACCTCGTCTGTCCTTTGAGAGGAAGACATCAGATGGAAAATGCTGTCTTGGCCATTGGCACTATTGAGACGATGGCAGCAAGAGGCTTCCATGTTGATGAGAGTGCCCTCTCTAAAGGAATGAAGGATACCATGTGGGAAGGACGATTGGAGATTCTTCAATATGCACCAATGCTCCTTGTTGATGGGGCACATAATCCGGCGGGCGTTTCTGTCCTCTGCCGCGCCTTAAAAGAGTCTTTTTCCTATAAAAAATTAATCCTCCTTTTTGGAGTCCTCAATGATAAAGACTACAGGGCCATGCTGAATAAACTGGTCTCCCTCGCAGACAGACTTATTATCACGAAACCGACCATAGACAGGGCCGTACCCCCCAAAGAACTCGTGCCGGTGGCAAAGTGGTACAAAAACCCTATAGAGGTTGTAGAAAAACCCTCTGAGGCCCTCCAGCGAGCCCTCATCACGGCTGATAAAGAGGACCTCATCTGTGTCACAGGTTCGCTTTACCTTGTGGGAGAGATAAAACAGGCATTTACTGGAATCTTGAGGTAGGCGCTGTGATTTTAATCCAGAAAATGAGATGCCTTTACTCTACGGATTCTCTTCTGAGGGCGGCGATTCGTATCGCTGCTTACAGCACAGGATTATATAAATGGTCATGCATTTTCATCCTCCTTTTTTTCCTTCCCATCCCTGGCCCATTCGCCATGGAGAGAGAGACCTCAAAAGGACCGGTTACCATCGAGGCTAACAGCATCGCTTATGACAGAGATAAAGACACCTATCATGCAGAGGGGAATGTGATCATCACCTTTTCCGGGGGCATCATGAGAGCAGACAGCGTGGTCCTGAATAAGGCCACGAATAGCGCCCTTGCTGAAGGACAGGTTGTGATTAGGAGTGAAGGCGATATCCTTGAGGGAGACAGGGTGATATTCGATATCGCTACAAAGACAGGAGTAGTTTACAGGGGAAAGATGTTCATTGAAAAAAATCATTTCTATCTCAGCGGGGAAAAGATCGAGAAGAAATCCGAAGCGACCTACAATATAAAAGACGCCACGGTAACTACCTGTGATGGTGATTCGCCGGACTGGCAACTAACGGCCAGAGAGGCAAATGTGACCGTTGATGGTTATGGCGTCTTAAAACACGGTAAGTTTCTGGTGAAAGATTTTCCCATCCTCTACATTCCCTATCTGATATTTCCCGCCAAGACAACCCGCCAATCGGGTTTCCTTTTCCCCCGTCTTGCCTATTCCCGGGATAGACATGGCCTGGACATTGAGGTCCCCTTCTACTGGGCAATTTCGAAGAGTACGGATGCGACATTCTACCAGCGCTACATGGAAAAGAGGGGATGGAAGGAAGGAGTGGAATTCAGGTACTTCATCAGTGAAGGTTCATGGGGCGCCTTTTATGGTGACTTCCTGAACGACACTATGCAGACGGCTGAAACATCAGGAGGTATTAGCAGAAACTGGACCTCCGACCAGAAAAGGTGGTCATTTTACCTTAATCATGAGACCACCTTTAGCGAAGGATTCTATCTCAGGACTGACATTGCAAGGGTCTCCGATAACTGGTATTTTAAAGACTTTTCCACCTCCAATTATTATCTCGATCACTATTCAGCCAGTGAAGAACTGCGTTTCAAAAAAGTTTCCTTCCTCGGCAATGAATCTCTTGGATCATTGGATTCAACAGCCCGTCTGGTCAAGGACTGGCAACTGTACAACCTCACGGGCCTGATCAGTTACACCGACGATTTCCGAAGCGCTTCCAACGAGGCAACCTTACAGAAGTATCCGGAAATTCGTCTAACCGGTATAAAACAACCCCTCTTCGACACTCCTCTGAACTTTGAACTTGCCGCTTCTTACGACTATTACTACCGAACTGAGGGACAGAAGGGACACATCTACGATGTCCAGCCGACCATTTCTCTGCCTGTTAACCTGGGAGGCTATCTTCAACTGACACCAGAAATGGCGATGAAAGAAACATTCTGGGACCGGGATGACGGCACGGCGGCAAATGATAATAAACATGGCGACCGTAAAGTATGGAATACTGGTGCGAACCTTACCACGGAGATCCATCGTATCTTCGATGTAGGCGGCGAAACGATGGAAAAGATAAAACACGATATAAAATCGGAATTGACTTATACCTACGCAACCGTTATCGCTCAAGATAACCGTCCTGATTTTGTGACGGAGGTCACGGGAGAAAACAATTTAGCTTATGCCCTGATCAATACCCTTACGGCGAGGCTGAAGGGGAAGGATGGGAGGATAAGCTACCGTGAACTTCTCCGCCTCAAACTGGCCCAGAATTATGATATCGGAGAGGCAAGGGGGGACGTAACCGGTCCGGAAATGGAAAAAAGACCCTTTGGTGATCTTGACGTGGAACTTGACTGCGTTCCCTCAGAATATTTTTCCTTCCGGGGACGTAACAGGTTTAGTGTAAATTCGGGGGAATGGAAACAGGCCAATTATGATTTGCATTTGACTGACCGGCGGGGGGACTCGGCCACCCTCGGGTATCGTTACACCCAGAATTTTCTGGAGGAGCTCAATCTTTCCCTCAAGGCCCTGATAACGAAGTCTCTGGATATGACCTGTTTAATGAGGAAGAATCAGCTCGATGGCAAATACGTGGAAAGGACTTACGGCCTCAATTACCGTCGTCAGTGCTGGAACGCCGAGCTGAGCTATTCTGACAGTGAAAATGACAGGAGGTTTATGGTGTCCTTTTCACTATATGGCCTCGGCAGGGGCGGAGGCTGGTAGAATGGAGAGTTTTTCCTTGACAAATATTATATAATAAATGTAAAATCTCCCTTTAAATTTTTAAAGGTTTGGTTGGTCCTATGAAGACATATAATGCAAGAAAAGAGGATGTTCGCAGGCTCTGGTATCTCATTGATGCCGATGGTAAGGTTTTAGGAAGGCTGGCCAGTGAAGTTGCAAGACGCCTGCGGGGTAAGCATAAACCTATCTATACGCCCCACGTGGACACGGGAGATTTTGTAATCGTTGTCAATGCGGGAAAGGTTACCCTAACCGGCAAAAAACTAACAGATAAGATTTACTATCATCACTCCGGCTATCCGGGAGGCATAAAAAAAACGTCTGCCGGAAAGATGCTGGAGGACAATCCAGTAAATCTTCTGCGCCATGCGGTCAAAGGGATGCTTCCCAAAAACTCCCTGGGAAGGAAGATGCTTAAAAAGCTCAAGATTTATACCGGGAGTGATCATCGTCACCAGGCGCAGTGTCCACAGATCCTTGAATTATAAAACTATCCTTAGGGGATTAGAAATCGAGGTCTTTGAAAATTGACTTCACAAGGGCTCAAAATCTTAAATTCGCTCTTTCTGAAGCCAATTTTCAATTTTACAAAGGTTTCTCATCCTGTTTCAACTGAAAACTGAGGACTGATAGCTGAACACTTACAAGATTACTAATTTTGGGAGACGGTTATGACAGAGAAACGCTTCTATGCCACAGGAAAGAGAAAGTGTGCCATCGCCAGGGTGTACATGAAAAAGGGGAGTGGTGTCATCACAGTAAACAAGAGGAACTTCGATGACTATTTTACAAGGGACTCTCTTAAAATGCTCATCCAGCAGCCCATTGATATTGTCGGGAAAAGGGGTAAGTTTGATTTTTATATTAGTGTTTGTGGGGGTGGCATTGCCGGGCAAGCAGGTGCAGTTAAACATGGAATCTCTAAGGCCCTTGTGGAATATGATATGGGGCTGCGACTAATGCTGAAAAAGGCGGGGTTTTTGACAAGAGATTCGCGTATCAAGGAAAGAAAAAAGTACGGGCAACCGGGGGCGAGAAAACGGTTCCAGTTTTCCAAACGATAATGAATAAGTTACAAGTCGTAAGTCTTAAGTCCTACGTCGTAAGTCTTAAAACAATATTAGAAAATGTTTTGAACATTTCTGGCTCCTGACTCCTGAGTAGTTACAATTATGTTAAAGATTGGCATATATGGGGCAAGCGGATACACCGGTCAGGAACTTTTACGGCTTCTCCTCCGCCATCCGGAAGCAGAGGTTGTGGCCCTAACATCGAGGAGATTCAAGGGAATTCCTGTCTCTGACGTTTATCCCATATTTGTTGGACTGACCAATTTGATCTTCCATGATGCGTCTCCAGAAGATGTGGCCAGTGTTGCCGACGTTATCTTCTTAGCTCTTCCCCATGGCGTCTCGATGAAAGTTGCCCCAATTTTTCTGAAGACCGGAAAAAAGGTTATTGATCTCAGCGCCGATTTTCGTTTGCGGGACGTAAAGTCCTACGAACAATGGTATGGCAAACATACGGCACAAGACATTATCGAACAGACAGTCTATGGTATTCCAGAATTGTACCGAGATGCTGTGAGGAAAGCCAGGTTTGTTGCCAATCCAGGCTGTTATCCAACCAGTGTTATTCTTGGTCTTGCCCCAGTACTGAAAGAAAAATGGATTGACAGTGCATCTATTATCGTTGATGCGAAGTCGGGGACCAGTGGAGCGGGACGGGAACCACAGGTGGGGTCACTCTTCTGTGAGGTAAACGAAGGATTTAAAGCTTATAAAATCGGTCAGCACCGCCATACACCGGAGATGGAACAGGAACTTTCTCGCCTTGCCGGGCATGATATCAGAATTTCCTTCACCCCCCATCTCCTGCCTATCAACAGGGGTATCCTGAGTACGATATACGCAACGCTGCAAAAGGATGTGACCACAGCCGAACTGCTTGACCTTTATCAGGCATTCTACCGGGGTGAGAAATTCGTCAGGGTTTACAGCGCGGGAACGTTTCCCAATATTTCTTCCGTTCGTGGTTCCAACTACTGTGACATTGGTATTGTCACTGATAAGAGAACGAAGAGAGTCATCATTATATCCGCGATAGATAATCTCATAAAAGGCGCTTCCGGCCAGGCCATTCAAAATATGAATCTCGTGTGTGGCATAAACGAAGAGACCGGGCTGGATATGGCACCGCTATTTCCGTAAGTCTTCCCACCGGAGTATTCAATGTCCTTGAGGATATACAACACCCGGACAAAGAAAAAAGAAACATTTAAGCCCCTCAGGGAAGGAAAGGTTGGCATCTATGTATGTGGCATTACCGCCTATGATGTCTGCCATGCAGGTCATGCCCGTTCAGCGGTGGTCTTTGATGTCATTAAAAAATACCTGCAATGCCGTGGTTATGATGTCATCTATGTCAAGAATTTTACCGATCTGGACGATAAGATCATTAAAAAGGCGATTTCTGAAGGAGTTGACATCTCCGAGATCGCAGATAGGTATATCAGAACGTACAATGAGGATATGGATAACCTTGGTGTAGACAGACCCACCATAAGTCCCAGGGCAACGGAACATATTGACGGTATGATCAGCCTTATCAACACCCTCCTCCAAAAGGGGCTGGCCTATAGGGCAGATGGCGATGTCTATTACGCGGTGGAAAAATGGAAAAATTATGGAAAACTTTCCGGCAGGGACCTGAAAGAATTGATGGCTGGAGCCAGGGTGGAGGTGAATGAGAAAAAGAGAAACCCCCTCGATTTTGCCCTCTGGAAGGCAAGCAAAGAGGGAGAGCCGTGGTGGGATAGTCCCTGGGGACAGGGTAGACCGGGATGGCATATTGAGTGTTCAGTCATGAGTCAACGATTCCTGGGGGATACCTTTGACATCCATGGCGGCGGCGAGGATCTGATCTTCCCCCATCATGAAAACGAGATTGCCCAGTCGGAAGGCGCCTCCGGCAAGCCCCTGGCCAATTTCTGGATACACAATGGTTTCATCAGGATAAAGGGAGAGAAGATGTCGAAATCCATCGGCAACACCTTTACCATAAAGGATATGTTGAAAAACTATCATCCCGAGGTATTGAGGCTTTTTATGCTTACTAGCCATTACAGAAGCCCCTTGGATTTTTCCGATGACTCTCTTGACGAGGCAAGGCTGGGCATGGACAGATTTTATGCCGCCCTGAAAAATATCAAGGATATTCTGCTCCGTAAGATGGATTACTCTCAGATTTCCCTTGAGAAGCTTCAGGGGAGGCATAGAGATGTGTGCGACAGGCTTGCGGCATTGTCTGAAAAATTTCTGGAAGCCATGGATGATGATTTCAATATGGTCAGGGCCATTGGTTATATCTTCGATGCCGTAAGACTCATCAATGGTTATATGGCGGATGAACAATTCGTTATTTGTTCCGAGACACTCTTTGTCCTCCATACGGCAAAGAGGTATTTTGAGGAAGTTGGCAGGATATTAGGCTTGTTTCTGGATGAACCTGACTATTATTTTTGCCGGGCCAGGGACAGAAAAGTTGGGAAACTGGGCCTGGATATTAAAGAAATTGAGCATTTGATTGAGGAAAGACGGGTGGCAAGAGAGGCTAAGGACTGGGGGAAAGCCGATGAGATCAGACGTCTCCTTGCAGAAAAAAGGGTGAGCCTCAAAGATACCCCCTCCGGCGCCACATGGGAAATTGA
>JASEGZ010000013.1 GCA_030018935.1 Syntrophales bacterium | reverse complement strand
TAATCGGGATAGGGGGGAGCCTCACGACTCCCCTCCTCCCACACCACCACTGCATTCGGATCACGAACAGGGCGGTTCGGTAGTTTGAGCATAATACCACATGCCAAGACTTTCTCATAAGGCTCTCCGGCTCAACTCTATAGCCCCCACCTACGGACGGGCATGTTGAGCCACAGGCCAGATGATACTTGCCTTTACTACCGTTCGGGCCTTCCCTACTTCTCAGTAAGTACTATGCCTTCTGCTGACTTCTCCTCTGCGGTCAGGGTTGATCGCTCAACCCTCAGCCAATTTCCGTCGCACGCGACTTCCCAGGGCACACAGGAGACCTCCCGGGGTAAGACACAGAACTTTCCGTGCGTAAACGCCGGATTTATAAAGCACGCCCCATTTGCGGATGGAGGGCTTCGCAGTCACGTGCCCGCTCGCCCCGAACGTACCACACCTCATATCCGGTTCCTGTTCGTCGCCCCGCACTTTTGGATTGGGCTTCCTCCAGACCCCGCCTCACGACGACGCCCTTGCCCTTCTCCTAACCTTCGGCTCCGCGATAACCTGGTTCGGGGACTTGCACCCCGTTAGTCCCGTGCCATGCCCGGCACACACGCCAAGCTCAGCCGCCGCCATAGGCGGTCGGCTGGAGTGACTGGTTAGCATCTGCAAAATCAGATAACCGCTACCCCATTCCGGTTGAGTGCTTCAGGTCTATATGGGACCATCTCGAAGTTTTCTACGTAGACATCATATCTCCGAATATGGTTGTTCGTAAACCATGGTCTGCCATCTCTTATTGCAGGTTCAAGCCTGACGAGTTCGCCCTCAGCCCTACGTCTTCTGTCTTTGCATAACAACACAACTCGCCAGCCGGGACGTATCATCCCCTCTAGGAAAACTTGTCGCAATATTGAGCTATTGAGAGCATATGCCTCTCCTATGCCTGTTCTAAAAGTGTCTTCGAAGCTCTTTGCACCTTCGCGAACTTGGTATTCGGGTGCATGGATGATTAAGGATGGCATATTTTACCTCCAGAATTATTCGATGCTAACGTAGAGTTAAGCCGCCGGGCCGGAGATGATGTTGTAAGCCACAGAAGGAATTCCCGGTCGGCTTGAATGACTGGTTAGGGCTTTGGAATATTCAGATCCCTACATATTTTGAGGCAGAGACCTTCATCAATCTCCCGATGCCTGGGTACGGTCGAAGCCTTTTTCTCTCGGTGATTGACGAAAACGGTGTGGTTGCCACCTTCCCGTAGGAATTCGCATCCATGCAACCGCAGGTGTTTGATAAGTTTTTCCCGCTTCATGCAGTCAGCACTGCGAAGGGTTCTTTAATCAATACCTTATCCCGGATTTCCTCTTCGAACAGATTCCGGTTGGCCTCAATGGTCATCTCAACCGCTTCAAAGAGATTGGATCGGGCTTCTTCCAGGGTACGCCCCTGCGTATTTGCACCGGGCAGTTCTTCAACATAGGCGATGTAGCCCAATGGGACCTTCTCAAAAACCGCTGTCAATTGTAATCGCATATATCCTCCGTTCGGTTGTTTCTTACTGTGCCCTAACAGATAATAGACAGAAAAATAATATCATGATAGGATAATTCTACCTATCATACCATGCCTGATTCTTGCTTAACCTGTTCAAATAAAAAGGTATTCTATGGTGAAAATCATGCTGAATTCTGCGAACGCTATACTTAATTTCCCGTCATCTATCATCTCATCTCAAAAAAAGATTACTCCCACTCAATCGTACTGGGCGGTTTTGAACTGATGTCATAGACGACCCGGTTTACACCCCTCACCTCATTGATGATGCGGTTAGAAATCCTGCCGAGAAGGTCATAGGGCAGCCTGGCCCAGTCCGCCGTCATGGCATCGTCACTCGTTACGGCGCGTATAGCCACGACATGCTCATAAGTTCTCTGATCCCCCATAATCCCCACCGTCCTCAGCGGCAGGAGGACGGCAAAGGACTGCCATAACTTACGGTAGAGGTTATTCCCCCTTATCTCTTCAAGGAGAATGGCATTTACCTTACGCAGGATGGAAAGCCTTCGCCTGGTAACCTCGCCGATAATACGTACAGCGAGACCGGGACCGGGGAAAGGCTGTCTCCAGATGATGTCGTCGGGGAGGCCAAGTTCTTTACCCAGGATACGCACCTCATCCTTGAAGAGGTGCTTAAGCGGCTCGATGAGTTTCAGACCCATCTTCTGGGGAAGCCCACCCACATTATGGTGCGATTTAATAACTGCGCTGGGGCCGCCGAATGCCGACCGGGACTCGATGAGATCGGGATAAAGGGTCCCCTGGGCAAGATATTCTGCTCCCTTGATCTTGCGGGCCTCCCTTTCAAAAACCTCTATAAAAATACGCCCGATAATCTTTCGCTTTCTTTCCGGGTCCAGGACCTTTTTCAAGCCGACAAGAAACAGCCTCTGGGCGCTGACGATTTTCACGTTAATATGGAAGCGCCCCCGGAATTCTCTCGCCAGCTCCGTTTCATCCTCTCCCAGGAGACCATTGTCCACGAAGATACAGGTAAGATGGTCTCCGATGGCCCGATGGAGCAGCGCCGCGGCAACAGAAGAGTCTACGCCACCGCTCAAGCCGAGTATTACCCGCCTGTCACCGACCTGCGCCCTGATCTCCTCTACGGTATCCCTGACGAAAGACTTCATCGTCCATGTCTTCCGGCAACCGCAGATACGAAAGAGGAAGTTTGCCAGCATCTTCCCTCCGTCAGAGGTATGGACAACCTCCGGGTGAAACTGCAACCCGTAAAGCCGCCGTGCCGCATCCTCTGCCGCCGCTACCTCTGTATTCTCCGTAGAGGCGGTAATCTCAAAACCAGAGGGTAGTCTGCCGATAGAATCTCCATGACTCATCCAGCATCTTGTCTTTTCCTCTATGCTGGAGAAGATCCCATCATGGTGTTTCAGGTGGAGTTCGGCAAAGCCGTATTCCCGTTTCTCGGCCCTGACCACTTCACCCCCCAGGGCGTCAATCATGTACTGCATACCGTAGCAGATACCGAGTATCGGTATATTCAAGTCAAAGATGCCCCTGTTTACCCGTGGGCTTCTCTCTTCATAGATGCTTGCCGGACCCCCGGACAGGATGATCCCCTCCGGCTGCATTGCCTTTATCTTCGCGAGATCTATCTCCGGGGGCTCGATCTGACAGTACACGTGGCGCTCACGGACACGTCTGGCGATAAGCTGATTGTACTGAGAACCAAAATCAATAACGAGGATCACGGTGATTTCCTCATAAACTGGACAAATTTCTCAAAGAGATAAGTGGCGTCGTGCGGACCGGGCGCCGCCTCTGGATGGTATTGCACGCTAAAGGCCTTAAGGGCGGGGATAGAGATGCCTTCAGAGGTATTATCATTTAAGTTATCGTATGTCTTTTCCAAATCCTGCGGAAGGGATTCCGGTAGTACAACAAAACCATGGTTCTGCGAGGTGATCTCGATATGTCCCGTTTGCCGGTTTTTGACCGGCTGGTTGATACCGTGATGGCCGAACTTAAGTTTCTCTGTCCTGCCCCCCAGGGCCTGTCCCAATATCTGATGTCCCAGACAGATACCGAAGAGGGGAATCTTCCCTAACATCCTGCGAACCACCTCCACGATATAGGGCAGGGCAGCCGGATCACCGGGTCCGTTGGAAAGGAGCACGCCATCGGGATCCCAGGAAAGAATCTCCCCTTCGGAGGCCGTGGCGGGCAAGACAAAGACATCACAACCACACTTTTCAAGATTACGGAGGATGTTGTATTTGACACCGCAGTCGAGAACAACAACCCGCAACCGCCCCTGTGAGTACCGTTCTTTCCCTTCCCTGATCGGCTGCGGCGCCCCGTCTTTCCATAAATATGGTTGTTTGCAGGTAACTTCTTTGACCAGGTCCCTGCCGACCAGGCCGGGGTATGCCCGTACACGCTCCAGTAAAAGATCGGTATCATCCGTCTCGGTGGAAAGTATGCCGCGCATGGCGCCTTCCTGTCTGATGCGTCGGGTCAGGGCCCTTGTATCAATCCCTTCGATGCCGATCTTATGATGTTCCTCCAGGAAGGATTTTAAACTTTGCCGGTTGCGCCAGTTACTTGGAGATGGTTGATATTCCCTCACAATAAATCCCTCGAGGTAGATGTCGCCTGACTCCATATCCTCAGGATTAATCCCGTAACTACCGATTAAGGGATAGGTCATGGTGACAAGCTGTTCCTTATAGGAGGGATCCGTGATAATCTCCTGGTAACCGGTCATCCCGGTATTGAAGACCACCTCTCCCATAGCCTCGCCGCATCCGGCAAAGGCATATCCCCGGTACACACTTCCGTCTTCCAGAACCAGCAGGGCTGCCGGTTGCTGCTGCTTTAACAGCGGCATGGGCAAACTCCTATAGAATTCAGAAGCCAGGAGTCAGAAGCCAGAATAACGAGCAGGAGGAGGGAACATGTCTTTTCATTCTGACTGACTTCTGGATTCTGGCTTTTCTGATTTTATACGACGACGCCTTCAGGATGTCAACGACTAAAAACTTGACTTCCGGGCGCTAAATGTGTCAATTTTGAGCGCCTTGATGTAAGTTTTCTCAAGATGCTCAATGAAGGGGAGGTTATCAATGTGCAACGAGGATATGCTAAAAGAGTTAAAAATCCTTCAGGAAAAATACGAGGAAGAGCTGAGTCAGATTTTAAGTAAGATCCCAGACGCCGAAAAAGAGTATGTCACCTTCTCCGGTTTAACAGTCAAGCCCCTATATACGCCGCATGATATCGCAAAAACAGATTTTTTGCAGGACATCTCTTTCCCGGGGCAGTACCCTTATACACGTTCCGTGTTTCCGGCCGGTTACCTTTCTCGCCGCCTGAATATAAGACAGGTCACGGGGGTCGGGACAGCGGAGGAAACCAACAAGAGGTGGAAATTCCTCCTCTCCCACGGGGCCTCTGCCCTTTCCTTTGTGAAGGATGATGGCTCGGGCGCTCGTGCCGACAGCGACGATGAGAGGGTAAAAGGGTTGGTGGGCAGGTGCGGCGTAGTCCTGGATACGCTTTATGATTATGAGACTCTCTTCGATGGCATTGACATGACAAAATATCCTGTGCACATGATCACGTCAACAGCCTACGCCCTGGCCTGCTATCTTATCATTGCCGAGAAACGTGGCATTGATTTCAAGAAACTCAGGGGGAGCATGTCGAACTGGATGAGGCCCGAGAATGAATGTATAGACATGTTAGAATACTGTACCAGAAACGTGCCTCTATTCAATATCGGTTATCTCGACATGAGGAATGTGAGGGAAGGCGGCTGCACCGCCGCCCAGGAAATAGCCTTTGGCGTTGCCACCACCATGGCGGGAAGCAATGCCCTGATCGCCAAGGGGATCGGCATTGATGATTTCCTTCATCGGGTAACCTGGTTTATAAACTCCGGCCCCGATTTTTTCGAGGAGGTAGCCAAATTCCGTGCCCTGAGGAGAGTATGGGCCAGGATCTTCCGTGAGCGTTACAACGCTGAGAACCCCAATTCCCTGCTGTGCAGAATGCATTGCCAGACCTTCGCTCCCACCCTCACCAAGCAGCAACCCTTCAATAACCTTATAAGAAGCACAATTTACGCCTTAGCCGCAATCATGGGCGGTGTTCAGTCCCTCCACGTCAACTCATTTGACGAAGCCCTGGCCATCCCTACGGAATTTTCCGCTCTACTATCGGTAAGGACGCAGCAGATCATTGACCTGGAGACGGGGGTCACCAGCGTCATAGATCCCCTCGGCGGCTCTTATTACGTGGAGTGGCTCACCAACAAACTGGAAGAGGAAGCTATCTCCATTATTGACACCATTCAATCCCTGGGAGGCGCCTTCAAGGCGTGGGACTGGATGTGCAATGAGATAAGGAAAGCCGCCATGCGTAGTCAGGAGGAGCTTGATACCGGCAAAAGGCTGCTGGTGGGAGTCAACACCTTAGTGGATGAAGATGACATCCAGATGCGGGCCTTGAAGGTGCTGGAGGAGCATGCGGATTTTGAATGCATATCCGAGTACGATCCCGCCGTGCTTGACAGGCAGATTGCCCGGTTAAACAAGGTAAAGAGGGAACGGGACGACGGTAAACTGAAGCGGGCGATGAATGTTCTTCTTGAGGTCTTGCGGGCCGGAGAGAACATGATGCCTCCTCTGATTGAGGCGGTAAAGTGCGGCATGACACAGGGAGAATTTGCCGGGCTCAAGTCGGAGGCATACAATCAGGCGGGCGAAGGACCCTATCTTTGCAGCCCACCCATGGTGCTCGCCTGAAGGGAAAGGAGTAAAAAGCAGACATGGAAAAAGCGCTCAGGTTTTTGTTGGTAAGGGATGATTACTATCACCAGCGGGGCTACTGGGTAATAGCCAGCGCCATGAGAGATGCGGGGATAGAGGTGATTCTGGGCGGTATTCAAACACCGCCAGAGACAGTGGAAACGGCAATACAAGAGGATGTGGATATCATCGGCTGCCGGATCATGCAGGGAGCCCCTGATATCGTTATTCCCGTACTTTTCGATAAGATGAAGGAGCGGGGCATCGGAAATATACCTGTGGTCGTTGGTGGTATTGTCCCGGAAAAAAACGAACGCTTACTCAGAGAATTAGGAGTAAAGGAGATCTTTCATCCCCATACGCCTCTGAAAACGATTGTAGAGCGGGTGAAAGCCATCGGGGATGAGTACAAGAACAGGGGAACCGAAAAATGAGGGATAAAAATAGGAGAGCATCTCCCCACAGTAAAATCAGTCAAACTGATCTTTTACAGGGGCGGGATAGACGCGGGATGGAGGTATCTTTATTTTTTACAAATGGAAATTTGGAGAATGCCAAGAAAAAAGATTTGACCCCAAAAGCCCACCCACAAAGCCGTAGATATGTGCGTTCCATGCTCTATGTCCCTCCTCCTCGTGCAATTATATATCTAATACAAAAATAACTCTGACCTCTTTTCCCCTTTTCCTTTCCCTTTTCTTCTTCATTATGACCCGCCATGAGAGGATGATTTATGAAGAAGGCTAAGACTGAAGAGTTGCGCCCGGAGTATTGTCGTGAGGATTTTGGTGACGATGACCAGGCCCCTTATCCTTACTGTCTTCTCTGATTTTCTCTAAACTCTCCAAAAACATCCCGTAGCGTGTCGCATATTTCGCCAATCGTAGCCTGGGCCTCTACGGCCTCAATTAAAGCAGGCATTAGATTGGCGTCGCCCCGGGCTTTTTCTTTCACGCTGGACATGACCTCCTTTACGCGCCGGTTGTCCCGTTCGTCCCGGAGTTTTTTCAAACGCGCCGCCTGTTGCCTCTCAACCTCGGGGTCAACCGGTTGCACCCTTATCGGCTGCTCCTGCCCGGTGACGAATCTGTTTAAACCTACGATGATCTTTTCGCCGCTCTCTATTTCTTTCTGGTGACGGTAGGCCTTTTCTTCTATCTGCCTGCTCATATAGCCGTTTTCGATGGCCGCCACCGCACCACCCATCTCTTCGATTCTTTTGATACAGGTCTTGATTTCCTCTTCCATTCTGTTAGTGAGTGCTTCCACATAGTAAGAGCCGCCGAGGGGATCAATGGTATCGGCCACACCGCTTTCATGGGCGATAATTTGCTGGATCCGTACAGAGAGCGTAGCGGATTCCTCGGTGGGGATGGACAGCGCCTCATCATAGGAACAGATGGCCATAGACTGGACACCTCCCAGCGCCGTGGCCAGGGCGTGGATAGTTCCCCTGATCAGGTTATTGAACGGTTGCTGGGCAGTGAGGGAGGATCCTCCATCCTGGACATGGGTACGGAACATCCAGGAACGAGGGTCCCTGGCGCCAAAATGTTCCCGCATGATCCTGGCCCACAGTCGGCGGGCAGCGCGGTACTTGGCGACTTCTTCAAGGAAATTGTTTTGTGTGTTAAAAATCCAGGAGATGCGGGGCGCAAACTGGTCAACATCCAGGCCGGTAGCGATTAAGGTCTCGACATAGGTGATGGCATTGGCAAAGGCAAACCCTACCTCCTGGATGGCATTGGATCCCGCTTCCCGGATATGATAGCCGCCAATGCTGATAAAATTGAAATTGGGCATTTCCCTTACGCAGTATGTAACGGTGTCGGCTAACAGGCGCAGAGAAGGTCTGGGGGGAAAGATGTAAGTGCCACGGGCAATGTATTCTTTCAGGATATCGTTCTGTACCGTACCTGTCAGCTTCGCCGGCGCCACCCCCTGCCGTCCGGCCACGGCCACGTACATCGCCAGGATGATGGCAGTGGGGGCATTGATCGTCATAGAAGTACTGACCTTGTCCAGCGGGATGTCTTTGAGCATTATTTCCATGTCTTGCAAATAATCAATGGCTACCCCTACCCTTCCCACCTCGCCGTGTGCCATAGGGTGATCAGAGTCCAGACCCATCTGGGTGGGAAGGTCGAAGGCAATACTCAACCCCGTTTGTCCCTGTTCTAACAGAAAACGAAAGCGACGGTTACTCTCCTCCGGTGTGCCGAAGCCGGCATACTGACGGATAGACCAGAGCCGTCCACGATACATGGTGGGCTGGATTCCTCTCGTGTAAGGGTAGCTTCCGGGAAAACCTATATCTTCTAAATAGTTCGCATCCGCCACATCCAGAGGAGTATAGAGGGCTTTGACCTCGATTGCAGAACTGGTAGTAAAACGCCGTTGCCGGGAAGGCATTTTCTTTTCCGCGGGAATAAGCTTTTCTCTCTCCCAATTTTCCATTGCCGCTTTTAGTTTCTCATCCATTTTTCGTGCCTCCTCAAGGATTCTTGAATAACACCTCTGCCTTGAGAAAAGTATAGAAAAAATTATGTTTGTGTGTCAATGACGAATCTCTCTATTGCAGCGGGTTTCTGGCTAAAACTGATGTGGGGAAAAGTTTGGCAGACCGAGGAAAGAATTTAAAAGAAATATCCTTGATTTCTCCGTTGACATTCGTCCCGTGTTAAACTAATTATCATACTGGGGGGACCCACGAGCGGTGAAAATCTATTTTCATTAACAGCCCATGAGTGATTACAGAGAATTTACCATAGCTATTGTTAGAGAAGCGGGAACACTTCTTAAAGAAATGCTGAACAAAAAGCACACCATAGATTACAAGGGTGAGATTAACATTGTCACCGAAGCAGACCGGATATCCGAGGATTTGCTCATCGGGAGGATTCACGAAAGATTCCCTCATCATGACATCCTAACGGAAGAATCTATCGGAACCAACAGTGGCTCGGACTTTCGCTGGATTATTGATCCCCTTGACGGGACAACAAATTACGCCCATGGTTATCCCGTTTTCTGTGTATCCATTGCTTTGGAAAAGGAGGGTGAGATATACCTCGGTGTCATCTTCAATCCAATGCTAAACGAGATGTTTGTGGCGGAAAAGGGAAGGGGTGCCTTTTTGAATGGACAGAGGATTTCCGTTTCAGATACAAGGGATCTTTCTAAAGGCCTGCTGGCGACTGGCTTTCCCTATGACATTCGAGAGTCTGAAAACAATAATATCGCTTATTTTAATGCCATGGCTGTCAGTGCCCAGGCCATTCGCCGGGCCGGCTCGGCGGCTCTTGATCTGGCCTATGTCGCCGCAGGCCGTTTTGATGGATTCTGGGAGCTTAAATTGATGCCCTGGGACATGGCTGCCGGATGGCTTCTGGTTGGAGAAGCCGGCGGTGTGGTGACAGATCTTTTGGGAAAGGATTTTTGCCTTTCATCGCCTCATATCCTGGCCTCAAATGGGAAGATACACCAGGAGATGATGGAGGTATTGAAGAAGGCCGGCAACTATTCTGCTATGGATGCACATACGGCCAATTGCTAAAAGCTTAAAATTTTTTGTAGATCATTATTTTTCGGAGATCACCGATGATGGGGAGTCTGAGATCGTGGCAGCCGACGCATGTCAGTCCCAGTTTTTCGGAGGTCGCAGCGGCATCCCGGAGTTCTTCCCCCTTGATATTTGGTCCTTTCATCGCGATCAGGATGCCGTCACGGGAGAGGAAAAAAGCGCCCATCGAGAGAAATTGGGATAATTTGAACGTCGCCCTTGAGATAACCACATCGAAGACATGGCGATAAATTTCTCTTTCCATGACCTCCTCGACTCGCTCCTGGATGATCGTTGTTTCCTCAAGACTGAGGGTGCGGACGATATGCTTGAGAAAGGATGCCTTCTTACGGGAGACCTCGAGAAGGCAGACTTTTAATGAATCAATGGCTATCTTCAGGGGGATTCCCGGGAATCCCGCACCTGTACCGATATCAAGGACTTTACTATCCCTGTTTTTTATAAACGGGACGGGTGTTAAGGAATCAACGAAATGCTTGATTATTATTTCATCAGGGGACTTTACCGAGACCAGGTTGATCTTTTTGTTCCAGGCGAGGAGTTCTCTGTGGTACGAAGAAAAGAGGATCCTTTCCCTTTCCCCGAGAGTGATACCAATGGCACCGGCAGCCTCTGAGAGAATCCGGGATATATTTTGTTCCATAGATTGAAAATATCAGAACAGACCTGTCAAGGGCAATAAAAAAAGGAAAGAAGCGGAGGATAAATGCCTGTCGGGGTAAGGGATGATGCATATCCGCCGCTTGCTCTCCAGGACAAAACTCCTTGCAAAAGAAGTCAAGATCATTCGGGGTATTTGCCATCGTCTCACCTGGTATGCAGAAAACAAGAGGGACTGCCGGGAAGATATGAACTGAATAGAGTGCGCCTTTACAACCATCTCTTCTTTCTAAAATAGGCCAGCATAAAGATTACTACTGCCAGCATAGAAATCAAGACCACCGGATAACCCCACCGCCATTCCAGTTCCGGCATGTATTTAAAATTCATCCCGTATAGTCCGACGATGAAGGTCAGAGGGATAAATATCGTAGCGATGACGGTGAGAACTTTCATAATCTCGTTCATTTTATTACTTATACTGGAAAGATAAATATCAAACATCCCGGAAAGCATATCACGGAACACCTCAATGGTCTCCATGACCTGGATAGTATGGTCATAGATATCTCTCAGATATATCCCGGTAGATTCCTTGATCAGCGGGGTTTCTCCTCTTTCCAGAGTCCCGATTACCTCTCTCAGAGGCCAGACAGCTTTCCTTAAGAAGATCATTGCTCTCTTCATCTTGTGGATTGTCTGCAAGGTTTTCTGTGTCGGATGGGTAACCAGTTCATCTTCCAGAAATTCTATTTCATCTCCTAATTTTTCCATGATGATAAAATAATTATCCACAATGATATCCAACAGGGCGTGGACCAGATAATCCGCCCCTTCTTTTCTCAGGCGCCCCTTTCCGGCGCGAATCCGCTCTCGTACAGGGTTGAAGATATCCCCTTCCTTTTCCTGGAAGGAAAGGACAAAATTTTCCCCCAGGATTAAACTGACCTGATCGGTGGCGATCTCATCGTCACTGTTATAGTAAAGCATCTTCACAACGATAAAGATAAAGTCACCTAAGTCTTCCGCCTTCGGACGCTGGTCCGTGTTGAGGATGTCTTCCAGTATAAGAGGATGCAATCCATAATAATTACTGAGCTTTTCCAGTATCTCAATCTGATGCAGACCATCCACATTGATCCAGGTAACTTTAGACCCATCTTTGCATGTGAGGCATTCTTCTATGGAGAGGGCCTCTATTTCCTCAATCTCCAGCTCATTATAACTTAACCTGGTAATTTTTGTTTTTTCGCTCTTTTTCTCTCCAATGTGAACGAGGGCCCCGGGTGGAAGGCCGGCCTTCTCTGATCTTTTCTTAATTATTACGGGCATATTGATTACCTATAAATGTAAGAAATAGATTGCCTTTTTCTTGAAAGACTTAGTGACTTTACCTACTTACTCGGACCAGGTTATCAGCTCAGTCAGGAAGGTCTTCGCGTTTTTTTAACTGTTAGTTCCGGCAATTTGCGGTACCCTCACGCTTTATTCTAACAGGCGTTCAGCCCCGGCGAAGGTAACCGTTGTCTTGAATACATTGTCTTGTCGGTGGCAGAATACGATCATAAAGGGGATCTGACCGTTGGGTGCAATCCGGTTATTGGAAACATCACTTCCCCGGGGATTGGATAGTTCCTTCTTAATTTCATCTTCTGGAAGGAATCCCAGTTCTTCATCGGTTAGATAATTACCACAATAGGACATCTGTTCTCCTGCAACCATGGTATAGGCATCGTATAGTCTTCCTCGTACCCGAATGCCGGTAACGGGAAAGTCTGAACTGTTAACGGCTGTACCTTCGATGACGCGAAGATTTCCCAGGAGCAAGTTATTGACGAAGCGCTGTTTGATGTCTTTAAGCTTGACACGGGGTTGATCGAATATCTCACCCTGCCGGTCTGTTCCTCCAATCTTTTCCGCCCACGGTATATAGAGGGACGTTCTTTCCCATGCCTGTTCCCCAATCCGGGGAAAGAACCAAAGACAAACAGCGGACAGCAGAAGAACGGCGATGACTATGTACGCTGTCAGTTTCCATGGGGTCCACAACCCACCTCTCTTTACTTCTCCTTCGGTGGCCCTTTCCTCATCTTCCCCTATTTCCTGATCCCTGATCTGCTCGATGCCTCTGATCAAATCATCGATATCTTCCACTTCCTCAGAGGGGACAACGATTTTTCTCTCTTCTACCCTGCTTGACGGGATGGTGATTTTCTCCTTTCCAGGATTGTCCTGGAAAAACACCGTTTGACAACGGCTGCATCTGACCCATACCCCATCCCCATCTATCAGGGTTTCATCAAACCTGAATTTCGTTGCACACTTTTGGCACTGGATGATCATATTCTCCTCCCTGGTTATTCCTCGAGGATGTATATTTCCGGGAGGTACCGAAACTTTTCATTAAAATCAATACCGTATCCCACAACAAAACCGTCCTCGATGGTGAAACCCACATAGTCGGCCTCAAATAGAACTTCTCTCCTCTGTCTCTTATCGAGTAATGTGCAGACCTTTACCGAACGGGGGTTTCTCTCTCTGAGCAGATTTACCAAGAAAGACAGGGTCAAGCCGGTATCAACGATGTCTTCTATAATGAGAATGTTTTTCCCCTCTATAGATGTCTCAATGTCTTTAGTCATCACGATCTTTCCCGAGCTGACCGATCCGGCGCCGTAGCTTACCAGTTTGACAAAATCAATAAGGCAAGGTATGCTAAAACATCTGATCAAGTCTGCCATAAAAACAAACGCACCTTTGAGTATACCGATGACGATTAACTCCCCTCCCTCATAATCACGGGAAATTGTCTCGGCCAGTTCCCGGACCCTCTTTTCGATAATTTCCTTCGTAAAGAGAATTTTTCTCTTCCTGGATTCCATGGGGTGATTCCTAAGTTGATCTCAGTTGTAAGGTAACCGACAGAGGACAAACTGTCAATGAAAATCAGTGGCTTAATGGGTTATTATATCAGGAGACTGAATTGCAGGTCAAGCGCATCTCCGCGTCACATGATCATCTGGAGTTGATATGAACTGGGAAGAGATACTTTTGTCCGTGGAAAAACCGAGCCGGTATCTCGGGGGAGAGGTCAATGCCTCTCGAAAAGACAGACAGACATGCAAACTGAGCTTTGCCCTGGTTTTTCCGGATACCTATGAAGTGGGGATGTCTCACCTTGGTCTCCAGATCCTCTATGCAATCCTGAACAGTCTCCCCACCATAGCCGCAGAACGGTGTTATGCTCCCTGGCCGGACATGGAACTACAGATGAGGAAGAACAATATATTGCTATCCTCACTGGAGTCACGCACACCGCTGAATGCATTCGATGTAGTCGGATTTTCTCTCCAGTATGAGTTGTCCTATACCAATGTCTTGAATATGCTGGATTTGGGCGGCATCCCGCTAAGAGGGAAGAACCGCAAGGAAGAACACCCCCTCGTCATCGCCGGTGGCCCCTGCGCATTTAATCCAGCCCCCATGTCGGCCTTTATAGACGCCTTTGTGATCGGTGAGGGCGAGGAGGTGATCCTGGAGGTTGCCCATGCCGTTGTGGAGGGAAAGGAAAAGGGGAATAAAAGACAACGGATCATTGCTGCCCTTGCCGCGATAGAGGGAGTTTACGTTCCTGTCGTTCATACTCATGGAGAGCGGATCAGAAAGAGGGTCATCTCCGATCTGGATAGATGGTGCTTTCCCGTAAGGCCTGTGGTGCCTTTGATGAAGATCATTCACGATCGGGCTAACTTAGAGATTGCAAGGGGTTGCACCAGGGGATGTCGTTTCTGCCAGGCGGGCATGGTCTGGCGGCCCGTCCGGGAGAGGCGACCGGAGGTCCTCCTGCGGATGGCGGACGAGATGCTATCAAGAACAGGCTATGATGAATTGTCCCTTCTATCTCTCAGTTCCGGTGATTACACCCTGATCGAACCCCTGTTGACCACTCTCATGGACTGTTACTGTGAAAGACGGGTAGCCCTGGCCCTGCCCTCCCTGAGGGTGGAGACCCTCACCCGAAATCTGATGGAAAACATCAAGCGGGTCCGAAAAACAAGTTTTACCTTAGCACCGGAGGCAGGGACGCAGCGGTTAAGAAACGCCATAAATAAGGGCAACACAGAGAGGGATCTTCTTACCACCACTGGAGCGGTCTTTGAGGCCGGCTGGAGGGCGATTAAGCTCTATTTTATGCTGGGGCTACCCGGTGAAGAGGAGGAGGATTTGCATGGTATCGTTGACCTCGGATACAAGGTTCTCCGTGAAGGGGAAAACAGGAGGCAGGTCACCGTCAGTCTTTCCACCTTTGTGCCCAAACCTCACACCCCCTTCCAGTGGGAGCGTCAGATCGGTCTGGAGGAGACCGTGGGGAAGCAGGAATTTTTCAAAAGATGCACCCGAAATCTTAATATCAAATGGCATGACAGCCGGATGAGCCTTCTCGAAGGGATTCTAACAAGGGGAGACGAGAGGCTGGGGATATTGATCGAGAAGGCATTTCGTCTCGGATGCCGCTTTGACGGCTGGGGTGACCAATTCAAATTTGACCTGTGGGAGGCGGCCATCCGCGAATCAGGTATTAACATTGAGGATTACCTGCGCCAGCGTGGTCTTTCGGAATCTCTGCCCTGGGACAGGATAGACTGCGGGGTCAGCAGGGAATTTCTTGGCAAAGAAAGCCAGAAATCGCTCCACGGCGAACTGACGGCGGACTGCCGTTTTGGATCCTGCCACGACTGCGGGGTATGTGACCACGATACCGTCTGTATTGTCACCGCAGGTTACCCCTCTTCGGTTGGTGGGGATGTTCGCCTCGCCGGTATTACCAGAGAAAAAAGATTGAATGCAGGCCCGGAGCACAGTGTGCCCTCAGAAGGAAAGCGATTCAGGATTCAATTTACCAAGCTCGGACCATCACGGTTTCTCTCGCATCTTGAGGTCTCCGGCGCCCTTATCCGGGCACTCAATCAGAGCGACTTCTCCTTCATCTATTCACGGGGGTATCATCCACACCCGAAGGTATCGTTTGCCTTTGCCACCTCCGTGGGTATGGAGAGTATGGGCGAATATGCAGATATCTGGGGTGAAGAACCTCATGCGGAACTGGACGACCTGAGGGAAAAGATCAATGCTCGCCTGCCGGTAGGCATGAGAGTTGTGGCTATGGAGGAGGCGCCCCGGGGAAGGGCATTATCTGAGCTGGTCAGGGGATTTGCCTATCAGATTTTTCTACCGGAAAAATTCACCGCTTCTGATCTGTCCGCCATGGCTGAAAAAATCGAGCATTTCCTGCAGACCGAAACATTTACTGTTGTCAGGGAGACAAAGGGAAGGTCGGTCATAAAAAATATAAGACAGTTTGTGGATATCCTGATCCTCAATAGAGAAAACTACAGGCTTCTAATGGAGGTGCATCTCGGGGAGGAAGGAACCGTCAGACCTCTGGATATCCTGAGACATGTTCTTGGTCTAAACGTTGACACAGCAAGGATAATACGTATTCTGAAAACAGGCACGCACTTTGATAATTTGTACTGACCTATCTCGGCAACTTTTTTCATCTGCCCTCCATCACCCCGTCCAGGATATCAATCGCCCGATCAACATCCGATTCTGTGATGATCAGCGGGGGAACAAAACGGAGAATATTACCGCCGATACAGTTGATCAACACTCCCTTATCTATGCACTTCCTTACGATCTCATCACCACCGGTGGCCAGCTCCACCCCAATGATCAGACCTTTCCCCCTCACCTCTTTAATTACAGCGTGTCTTAACCTGAGTTCCTCCAGTTTCTCAAGAAAATACGCCCCCACCTTTTTACAATTTTCCAAGATGCTATCACTTAAGATGGTCTCTCCTGATGCGAGGGCCGCCGCCATCGCCAGGGGATTCCCGCCAAAGGTTGAGGCATGGCTGCCCGGCACAAAGGCGGAGGCGATTCTATCCGTTGTTAGCATCGCCCCCACAGGAAAACCGTTTCCCAGGGCCTTGGCCAGGGTCATGATATCCGGCCTCACATCGTAATCCTCATAGGCGAAGAGAGAACCTGTTCTTCCCATCCCCACCTGGACCTCGTCAAGGATCATCAGGATTCCCCGATCGTCACAGACCTTCCTGACCCCCCGGAGGTAACCATCATCGGGAATTCTCACACCCCCCTCTCCCTGAATCGGCTCCAGCATTACCCCGCAGGTCTTCTCCGTAATGGCATCCTTCAGAGCAGAAAGGTCATTAAAGGGGACATACTTAAATCCTTCCGGCAGAGGGGCAAAACCGACCTGAAACCTTTCCTGTCCTGTCGCCGTCACTGTGGCGAGGGTACGCCCATGGAAGGAATCCCTCATGGTGATCAATTCGTATCTGTCCCCTGCCATGTTCTCATGGGCGTACTTGCGTGCAAGTTTAATCGCCGCTTCATTGGCCTCCGCACCGCTGTTGCAAAAAAAGACCTTATCAGCAAAGGAATTTTCCACGAGAAACCTGGCAAAATGTACCTGCGGCTCAGTATAGTAAAGATTGGAAACATGGGTGAGGATTTCCACCTGTTTTTTGATCGCCGCCACCACTTTCGGATGGGAATGACCGAGGCTGCAAACGGCAATCCCGGCCACGAAATCGAGATACTCTCTCCCCTCGCTGTCCCAGACCTTAACACCGGAACCTCTCACCAGCATAATGGGGAAGCGCTTGTACGTCCCCATGAGACTTTTATCCGCCAGGGCCAATAATTCTCCTGTTGTCATTTTCATCTTTAATCCTGATCCCTGTGAATCCGACATACGACGAATGACATACGACAGATTCACGGGGACAACACAATCTCCGTCCCGATCCCCATATCGGTAAAAATTTCCAAGAGAATAGAGTGTTTTAGGCGGCCATCAATAATGTGGGCCTTTTTTACCCCCTCCCGCAACGCCTTAAGACAACACTTCACCTTGGGAAACATACCCCCCTTGATGAGGCCTGTCTGAATCATGTCCTGGGCTTCCCTGTCGTTCATCGTATTTATCAATTGACCTTTTTCATCCATGACCCCTTCCACATCGGTCAAGAGGAGAAGCTTCTCCGCCTTGAGGGCGGCCGCCACTTCACCGGCAACAATATCGGCATTGATGTTGTACGTTTCACCATTTTCCCCCACACCGGTCGGGGCAATAACGGGAATGAAACCATTATCCTCCAACGATGTAATCAGGCCTGTATTGATTTCCGTAACTTTGCCCACCAGACCGATATCAATGATCTCAGACGGTGTATCCTTGGCCTTCTCTGCGCTCAAAAGATATTTTTCCGCCCTGGTCAGATTGCCATCTTTGCCGGACAGACCCACTGCCCTGCCACCATGCCGATTGATGAGCCCCACGATTTCCTTATTCACTGTCCCCACGAGTACCATCTCTACGATGGCCATTGTCTCCTCATCTGTTACCCGCATCCCCTGGACAAACTTGGAGTCTTTGCCTAATTTCTTCAGGAGACTCCCGATCTGAGGGCCGCCGCCATGGACCACCACGGGATTGATCCCGATGTATTTCATCATGACCACGTCCCTGGCGAAGATATCTTTCAATTCCTCATCCGCCATGGCATGGCCACCGTACTTGATAACAATGGTCTTATTATAAAACCGGCGTATGTAGGGAAGGGCCTCCAGAAGAATATCGGCTCTTTCCATAGATTTCTTGACACTGTCCATTTATGCCTCCCATAAAGCTCAAAGCTGAAAGCTTTTTTTTGACCTTTCAGCTTTGAGCTTTTAATCCTATTTACAGGATGTACCGGCTTAAGTCCTCATCCTCAACAATGTCTTCTAACTTTTCCCGCACGTAGTTCGCATCAATAACCGCTTTCTTTTCCACCATCTCGGGTGCATCAAAGGAGATTTGTTCCAGCAGGGTCTCCATAATAGTATAAAGTCTCCTGGCCCCGATATTTTCCGTCCTCTCATTGACCACTGTCGCTACTTCCGCAATTTCAGCAATTGCATCATCCTTGAAAATGAGCTTAATCTCTTCCGTTGCCATCATCTCTATATACTGTTTGACGAGGGCATTATGGGGTTCTGTGAGAATCCTGATGAATTCCTCTTTTCCGAGGGAATCCAGCTCCACCCTGATGGGAAATCGCCCCTGAAGCTCAGGGATAAGATCAGACGGCTTTGAAGAACTGAACGCACCGGCAGCGATAAAGAGGATGTGATCCGTCCTGACCATCCCGTACCTCGTATTAACGGTGGATCCCTCCACAATCGGCAGGAGGTCCCTCTGCACACCTTCCCTCGACACATCGGGACCATGGGAAGAATTACTTCCCACGATCTTGTCAATCTCGTCAAGGAAAATGATACCGGATTGTTCCACCCTCTCAATGGCCGTCCTGGTTACCTTATCCATATCTACCAGTTTCTGGGCCTCCTCGGCCGCCAGGATCTCCCGCGCCTCAGAAACCTTGACCCTCGCATTTCTCTTCCTCTGGGGAAAGATATTTCCAAACATCTCCTTGATATTCAAGCCCATATCCTCAACACCGGAGGAAGAAAATATCTCAACCATCGGGCCAGTCCTCATGTCCGCTATCTCTATATCTACAACACGATCATCCAGCTTGCCGTTAAGGAGGAGACGGCGCAGTTTTTCACGTGTCGTATCCCTCCCCGTCTGTTCAATTTCAAGCTGTCCTGAATCCCTGTCAGGAATCGTATCTTCGGCTTTCCTTTCCGCAGGTTTGGGGGGAAGAAGGATATCTAAAAGTCTCTCCTCTGCAATCTCCGCCGCCTTTACCTTTACATTTTCCTGCTCTTCCGATTTAACCATATTCACTGACAGGTCTACAAGATCGCGCACCATGGACTCTACATCTCTGCCCACATAACCCACCTCGGTAAACTTTGACGCCTCGATCTTCAAAAAAGGAGAGTTATCGAGTTTCGCCAGTCTCCGGGCGATCTCTGTCTTTCCAACCCCCGTCGGACCGATCATGATGATATTTTTGGGTGATATTTCCTCTGCAAGATCAGGGGGGACGTTCTGACGCCTCCAGCGGTTCCTCAAGGCAATAGCCACTGCCCGCTTGGCCTCACCCTGACCGATGATATACTGATCCAACCTTTCTACAATCTCTCGCGGTGTTAAATTATTTGATGACATATAAATTTCACTCCTTATCCCTTACCTTTTACCTTTGATTCCGTTTCCTGGTACACATCCAGCTCCTCCACGGTAATCCTGTCATTGGTATAGATGCAAATATCTGCGGCGATCCGCATCGCTTCTCTTGCAATCTCTATCGCCGTTAGCTCAGAAAATCTGACAAGGGCCCGGGCCGCCGCTAAGGCATAGGGGCCCCCCGACCCTATCGCCATCACATCATCATCTGCTTCGATGACATCACCGTTGCCGGAGATGATAAGAAAATATTCCTTACTGACGGCAATCATCAGGGCCTCCAGGTGTCTCAGGACCCTGTCGGTCCTCCAGTCCTTGGTCAACTCGACTGCCGCTCTCAAAAGATTGCCGTTGTACTGTTCCAGTTTCTGATCAAACCGATCAAAGAGGGTAAATGCATCAGCCGTTGCCCCCGAAAATCCCACGATGACCTGATTGTGATACAACCTGCGAACCTTTTTCGCCCCATGTTTCATGACAGTAACATCGAGGGTAACCTGACCATCCCCTGCCACCGTGACTTTTCCCTTATGCCTGACGGCTAATATAGTGGTTCCCCTTATTTTCATAAATTGTCAACACCTCCTCTGGCCTTTGGGTGGGCCTTATCGTAAACTTCCATCAGTCTGCTTACACTCACCGATGTATATTTTTGCGTAGTAGAGAGGCTCTCATGGCCAAGAAGTTCCTGAATAGCCCGCAGGTCGGCTCCCGCATCCATCAGGTGCGTGGCAAACGTATGCCGTAGCGTATGGGGACTGATCTTTCTGTTAATCCCGGAGAGGAGGACATACCTGTTGAGGATCCTGGCCACACTCCTCGTAGTTAATCTACTTCCGCTCCTGCTGATAAAGATAGGTGACTCTGATGCATTTCCCCTCATTCCTTTTAATAATTCATCCCTTTTTTCAAGATAGTTTTTAGTGGCCAAAAGGGCCGGCTCACCCACCGGGACAATCCTCTCCTTCTTGCCCTTCCCCCTGATCTTCATCAATCCCCGGTTAAAATCAATATCCCCCAGGTTCAAACCGGTAAGTTCGGAAAGACGGATACCGGAAGAATAGAACAGCTCGATAATGGCCCTGTCCCTTAATCCAGAGGCATCCTGCTTAAACTGGACGGCTAACAGGGTAAACATTTCATCCACCGAAAGAAAGGCAGGTATATATCTCTCAGGGGGCGGTACCTGAACCAGCTCTGCAGGGTTTACCTTAATTCTTCCCTCGCGCAGGAGGTATTTAAAGAAAGACCTCAGTGCGGCCACCTTTCTCGAAATGGTTACCTTTTTCACCTTTGCCCGGTATAAGGAACCGAGGAAAGCCTTGACCACCGTATGATCCACGCCGCTGAGATCTTCACCCATGTTTTTTCCCGCCGTTATATGATTCATCTCGAGAAATGCTTTAAATTGTCTCAAATCGGTTAAATAATTCTTCCTCGTATGGTGTGACAGGTTTCTCTCCATCTCCATGTGTCTGGCAAAATCTCCGATGGCTTTTTCCATAATATCTTCCCCCAAAAATCTCCACTCCCCCTGTAGGAGGGGATGAAGGGGAGGGGAAATTTAAAATATCTTTGGCTAGCCTTACGCTTTGCACTTGCTTCAATACGTCAGAACAGAGGATTTACATCTTATATTTTCCAAAATCATCGGGAGAAAGATTTTCCAGAAATTCCCTCAATTTTTCCTTTTTTACATCATCAATATCCGCCATTTTTGTGCCGAAATCTACATTCCGGGATTTCTCGATAACTTTATCATCAACAAATATCGGTGCATTGGCCCTCAAGGCAAGGGCAATGGCATCACTGGGACGAGAATCAACGATGAACTCACTCCCATCTTTAATTAAATAGATATTGGCAAAAAAGGTGTTATTCCTGATGTCGTTTATTTCGATCTTCGTGACGGAAACATCGAGGGTCTCCAGGACATCGTTGAGAAGATCATGAGTCATGGGTCGGGAAAAATTAACCTTTTCCAACTCCATTGCGATGGCGCTGGCCTCAAAGATCCCTATCCATATGGGAACAGCCTTCCTATCGTGGAGATCTTTCAAAATTACAATTGGTGTATTCGTGATCGGATCTAGCGTCAATCCGGATACCTTCATTTCTATAAGCATCTGTCAACCCCCCCCCTTTTTTGATGGCAAGCGTTCAGCCGTCAGCGATCAGCAACCCCTATTATCTTTATTGTTTTTGCTGAAAACTGAAGGCTGATAGCTGAACGCTTACTTTTGATGTAGTTCCCCCCTTACGGAATGCAAATATGCCTCTGTAATCAAAACGGAAACCGTCTTCCCGATAAGTTCTTTTTTTCCCCTAAAGTTTACAATTTTGTTGGACCTTGTCCTTCCCGTCATCTCGTCGGGCATTTTCTTGCTTACCCCCTCCACCAGTACATCTTCTACACGTCCCTCCAGTGCCCTGTTTCTCTCAAGAGTATGCTTCTCCTGGAGAGATTGAAGCGCCTGCAGTCTTTCGTGCTTGATGCATTCATCCACCTTGTCGGCAAACTTTACCGCCGCGGTCCCCTCACGTTCCGAATAGTTAAAAGAAAAGAGGTTATCAAACCTGATTTTTTCCATCAAGTCTATTGTTTTTTGAAAGTCCTTTTCTGTTTCGCCGGGAAATCCCACAATCATATCTGAAGTAATACTGATATTCGGGCAGATGTTCCTGAGACTTTCCACTTTATCCAGGTACTGGGCCTTTGTATAACCCCGGTTCATCATTCTCAAGATACGGCCTGAGCCCGATTGAACGGGAAGATGAATGTGCTCACACAACTTATCAACATCAGTATAACACCTTATCAAATCAAAAGACAGGTCCTTCGGATGCGAGGTGGTAAATCTGACCCTCTCGATACCCCCGATCTTTCCCACCTCGTGCAACAGGGCGGCAAAATCAGTCCCCATGGTTTTACCATAGGAATTGACGTTCTGACCGAGGAGTGTCACTTCCCTGATCCCGTGGTCGGCAAGGGCTTTAACCTCATCAATAACATCTTGAGATGGTCTGCTCACCTCCGGCCCCCGCAGGTAAGGAACAACACAGTAGGAACAAAAATTATTACAACCATGCATGATGGTTACATAAGCGCTGACCGCCCCGTTTTGCGGCAGCGCCCTGATGCCCAGCGATTTTACCGATTCGTGAAATGCCGTCTCTTCAACCCGTGATCCCGTCGTTTCGATAGTTCTTATAAGATCGGGAAGCTGATGAATATTATGGGTGCCAAAAACCAGGTCCAGAAAAGGCGCCCGGGCAAAGATTTTAGATCGCCACTGCTGGGCAAGACATCCTCCCATCCCGATGATCAGGCCGGGTTTACTGCGCTTTAATTCTCTGAATCTCCCTAACTGAGTGTACACCTTTTGCGCCGCCTTTTCCCTGATACTGCATGTATTTACGATGACCAGATCGGCCTTCCTGAAATCATCAGTGCTTTCATATCCAGAGGCCTTAAGCAACGCGGCAATCTGCTCGGAATCGTGGACATTCATCTGACAGCCAAAGGTCTTAATGTAGAGATACTTTTGTTCCAATTTCCATTACCCGGAAAATTTTTGGCATCGGTTACTCCCGTCTCCCCCTATCGTAATTATCGTGAACGATTGAAATCAGCGGGGGCTGTAAGCCATCCGCTGGAGTGAATGGTTAGGCAAGTTTCAACTGACCTTGGGCATTTGCATCCATAAGTCGTTCTGTAACTCTTAGGGTGTGATTGAAACGTCGGACACTCATCGGATCACATTTCTGTAAGAGATTTTCAAGCTCAGACGGGCTCTTTAGCGTAAAGAAAGTTTTGCTGGGAGAGAAATAAACCAGCACGTATTTGTTACCTTGGAGAAGATTGATGATATTATTCAAGGTGCCTTTACTCCTACCATCCCAAAGCATGAATCCATAATCCGCCTGTTCACTCATTTCTCTGTCCTTCGCCGCAAAATAATCAAAGTCTTTTTTGTTGCTGTTTGAAGCCACGGTCTTGGTCTGCCAGTTTCCCAGATTATTTCGACAAGTACCGCTCATGCAAAAGACAATAACGTTCTTATAGCGTTTATCGGCCAAATATTTCTGCATGGCTTTGTCAGCACCATTTGCATCACCAATGAGGACTTCATAGCCTTTAACAACTATATTATCAGTTCGTTCTCTAATCGCACGATTCAAATGGTTCAGCTTTCGAGAGCCTCCCAAAAACACCTTCGTCATCGTATACTCCGAGTCATAGTTAGGGTGAGTACATATAGGTTTCTTACCTTACCCTCCTGTTGCAAGAGGCCTGAAATCGCATTCAGTGTCGCTCCAGAACGATAGAGATCATCAAATAACAAGACATTGTGTCCGGCAACGACCGGATTGCGGATTTCGAATGCATCTTTAAGTATACGCATTCGTTCTTCAAAATCAAATATGTTCTTGAGTTCGGGTGTATCTTTCACCTTCACAACAGTGTCGACACAGACATCTATGCTCAGAGCCTTGCCTATCCCGATAGCAACGGGAGTAACTGGCTGGAACTGCCGCCCTTTTCGAGACGGCGGGACGCAGACAATAAAATCTACAGGCCAATTCTTGGATTTGATGAACTGGCTAACAGTAACAATGATCTCACCGAGCACGGATTTGTCCTTTCCGTATTTCAGCCTATACAGCAATTCGCCGACGTCACTGCGCTTTGTGTCAAATTGGGGATGTCCGTATTCGTCATCACCGATGTATTGGCTACTGAGAGTATGGAAATCCAATGCAAATCCTTCCGTCCAGTTACCAGGAATTCGTTTAGGATTAATTTGAAGCATTTTTATCTAATCTCCCTGCCTAACCATTGATTATCAGGCCGATATGCCCTGATAAACCACTTATTAGATTGAATACATTTTCGGGCAAATTTACTTTACCCAAGTTATTATTATATCATTGTATTTATTTGTTGTGCGAATCAGATTCGTTGCTTGATCCAGTCCACTATAGGTCCGATTGGAGTTTCTTCCCCCTGAAATAAGATATCCATTGGACCCGGAACCCAGAGCCTTTCCACTTTCAGATATTTACCTATTATCATAACATGTTCAGTTAATTGTTACAATTATTCCCTTGGTTTGAACTAATATCTTCGCCCGGTTGGGGCATCACGGAAAATGAAAGGTGATTGCCTGTGATTTTATTGAAAAGGACATTGCTTAATACACCAAACTCTTCCGTTGTCAGAGTCTCCCCCCTCCTCCTGCCATCAATGCCCGCCGCCTCAAGAGATAAATTTATCTCCCTTTCACAAAACGGCAGATTTGCACTACGGAGATTATTCAAGAGGGTTTTCCTCCTCTTCGAAAAAGCAATCTTTACGATCTTCCTGAAAAAATCATCATCCTTTAAGTCAACCAGAGGCTTTTGTCGCATCACGATCTTCAGTACAGAAGACATCACCTTAGGTTGGGGGTAAAAACACTCAGGAGGTACGGTCATCTCATGGGAGACGATACCGTACATGGAAAGCGCTACGGAAGGTACGCCGTAATCCTTTGTTCCCACAGGGGCGACAATACGATCGGCCATTTCCTTTTGAAACATCAAGATCATGCATGCAATGCAGCGCTTGTAGGATATTAAATGAAACAATATCTGCGAGGAAATGTTATAAGGTATATTACCAATAACCTTCAACTTGCCTGATAAACACTCCTGACAGGCCAGAGAAAAATCATATTTAAGGACATCGGTCGGGATGATCTCCACGTTGGGGTGGCCTTTCAGCTCTTCCCGGAGAAGGGACACCAGGTACGGATCTATCTCAAGGGCAATAACCCTTCGGGCCTGGGCCGCCAGCAGCTCTGTCATGATTCCCAGGCCGGCGCCTATCTCCACAACGGTATCCTCCTTTCGGATATCGGCTGTCTGAACAATCCTGTCTGTAATATTTCTATCTTTGAGGAATGACTGTCCCAAACGTTTCCGTGGTCGGATACCGTGATTTTTAAGGATTTTTCTGGGTGTGGTCATTGGTTACGATTCTTTCTTACCGTCAGTACGAGGCGGTAGGTGATAAAATATGCGGGGAGAGCGAAAAAGAGAGCAACGATAATGCCTCCCGTGAGCAACGGAACGGCAACACGCCACCCCATGCTGACAACATTCCATATCGAATAGTCCGTAAAGACGACCTGAAAATGGTCGCTTCTCAACAGGTACCTGCCCAACTTATATTCCGAAACATAAAAAAGCGGGATGGTGAGAGGATTGGAGATGATCCAGGAACCAAGAATGGCAGAGGCGATGTTCTGCCTGAAGATGAGACATGATACAATAATCAGGGCTGTATGAAACGGGATAGTGGGAGTTACACCGATAAAAACACCCATTGCCATACCCATGGCAATGGTCTTCGGTTCACCTTTCAGGCTGATAAACCGCTCGTAAAACCCCTTGAGTTTGTCTATGTTGTTTTTTCTCATCTCAGCCCAGGTGGCTACCTTCGTCCTTCCGGCAGTGGAAAGGGTCAGGAATAGACGGCCATCTGGAAATTGCATTCAGATTCAGGGCATCGCATCTTCCCGCTCTTAAGAGATGTTCACCTAAAGCGGCAATCATAGCGGCATTGTCGGTGCACAAAACAGGAGGAGGGATAAACACCTCAACCCCCCTCTCGCCGGCGTTCTCATAAAACAGTTCTCTCAGGCGGCTGTTTGCCGCAACCCCGCCGCATACAACAACACGGAAAACAGAAGACGTCTCCGCCGCCCTCAAGGTCTTTTCTACCAGGACATCGGCAATAGCCTCCTGATAACTGGCGGCTACATGGGGTAATTCATCCCCGCTAAAGGGGTATCCCCGTCTTTTGATACAGGTCAGAAGTGCAGTCTTCAGGCCGCTGAAGCTAAAATCTAAACTGTCCTTCATCGCCCTCGGAAATTTCAGCCAGTTTCGCTCTCCCCTTTTAGCCAGTTGATCAATAACAATCCCCCCCGGATAACCGAGCCCCAGCATTTTGGCCCCCTTATCAAAGGCTTCTCCGGCAGCGTCATCCCTCGTTTGCCCCAGGACTGTAAAGTTCTCAAAACCTTTTACCAGATAAATAGTCGTATGGCCACCGGAAGCAACAAGGGCCACAAAGGGAAAGGCGATTTTCCCCTCTGTGAGGAAGATCGAGGCAATATGGCCCTCAAGGTGATTCACTCCGACGAAAGGTATGTTCCTGGCGAAAGCAATTGCCTTCGCCACGGACAGACCCACAAGAAGAGAACCGACCAATCCCGGACCCATCGTCACTGCTATCCCTTCAATATCATTCAGTGTGACCTGCGCACCATCAAGGGCCTGAAGTATCACCGGCGCTATTGCCTCAATATGCTTCCTGGAGGCAATCTCCGGTACGACACCGCCATACCGGCTATGGACATCAATCTGGGAAGCAACAATATTAGAGAGAATAAAACGGCCATTACTAACAACCGCCGCCGCCGTCTCATCACAGGAAGACTCTATACCTAAAACCAGCATGCCTCTGTCCTTGAAGATATTTTCCTTTTACAAAGATTGGAAAAGTATATATAGAAATCCAAACGCTTGTAAACAAACTTTTCATTCTTCGAACCAAGAAAGGTAAAAATGCATGGAGATAGTCACAGATTTTCTGGTTATAGGAAGCGGTATCGCGGGGCTTTGCTTTGCCATCAAGGCCGCCGATCTGGGAACGGTAGCCATCATCACGAAAAAGGAAAAATCCGAATCGAGCACGAACTATGCCCAGGGGGGGATAGCCGCCGTTGCCGACAAGACGGACCGGTTTGAATATCATATCAACGATACCCTCACCTGTGGGGCAGGTCTCTGCAAAGAAGAGGCGGTAAAATTCGTTGTTACGGAAGGACCGGAAAGGATAAGGGAACTGGAGAAATGGGGGGTTGAATTTGCGAGAACGGAGAATAACAATTCCACCCTTTACGACCTCGGACAGGAAGGGGGACATTCGCACAGGAGGATCTTCCACGCGAAAGACCTTACCGGCAGGGAAATCGAACGTGCCCTACACGAAAAAGCAAGTCGGAAAAAAAATATAAGTATTTATGAAAATTATATTGCCATTGATCTTATTTTAAAATCTGTCCTTCTTAAACAGGAAAAGAACAATGGTGATAAGTGCCTCGGGGCCTATGCCCTGGATATTGATCATAACGAGATACCTACATTCAGAGCCAAGTTCACCATTCTGACCACCGGTGGCGCCGGTAAAGTGTACCTCATCACTACTAATCCCGACATCGCCACCGGTGACGGCATCGCCATGGCTTACAGGGTGGGGGCGCAAATCGCCAATATGGAATTCATCCAGTTTCATCCGACCTGCCTCTTCCATCCGGAAGCGAAATCGTTTCTCATCAGTGAGGTCGTCCGTGGAGAAGGGGGCATCCTGAAATTGAAAAGCGGCAAAACCTTCATGGAAAAATACCACCCCATGAAGAATCTTGCCCCGAGGGATATAGTGGCCAGAGCCATAGATGCGGAACTGAAAAAATCAGGCGATGAGTATGTCCTCCTCGACATCACCCACAGAGACAGGGATTTTCTCATCAACAGATTCCCCAATATCTACCAGAAATGCCTGGAGTTCGGCATTGATATCACAAAGGATCAGATTCCCGTTGTTCCTGCCGCTCATTATCTCTGCGGAGGCGTATTGGTCGATCATTTTGGGGAAACGAACATCGAGAGACTCTTTGCCTGTGGCGAGGTCTCCTGCACCGGTCTCCATGGGGCCAATCGCTTGGCAAGCAACTCGCTTCTTGAAGCGGTGGTGTTTTCCCACAGGTCATTTGTCAGTATAGCCGGGCAGTTCCCGGAAATCAAAGACGATCCCATTCCCATCCCTTCCTGGGATCCCCGTGGAGCCACAGAAAGTGATGAATCTATTGTCGTTTCTCATAACTGGGATGAGATCAGGAGGTGTATGGGGAATTACGTGGGCATTGTCCGGTCAAATAAAAGACTGGAACGGGCGGAACGGCGAATCGTCCTGATTAACAGGGAGATTGACGAATACTACAGAAATTTTATCATCACGAGGGATTTAGTGGAACTCCGAAACATTGCCACGGTAGCAAAACTCATCGTTAAATGTGCCAGAATGAGGAAAGAAAGCAGAGGTCTCCATTATAATATTGATTATCCTGAGAGGGATGACAGGCACTGGTTGCAGGACACAGTCATAGTGAAAGATAAGGGATTGCTAAAAATGCGCTAATCCTATAATTATAAGCAATGCCGTTCCTGAAAAAGGAGAAGAAGATTTTATGAAAAAGAGTACTACCGACCACCAGATTACGGGTGGCTCCGAGATGCAGCAGTGGCGCCATCCCGGCGGCAAACTCAGAGAACTCGGTGCGGAAAGCCTTTCAGATGTAGAATTGCTTTCAATCCTGATTTCTACAGGCATCAAAGGGAAGCCAGCAGAAAAGATTGCGGAAGAAATTTTTGCAAAGTTCGGCTCATTCAAGGGAATGGCTAATCAGCCTCTGGAAAAGTTTTTAGAAATCAAAGGGCTTGCCGATGTGAAAATCATAAAAATTGCGGCTGCCTTTGAGATTGCCCGAAGAATTGTGAATCAGGTCTTATCCGAGGGATCTCCTGAGAGCAAAGACATTGAAAAGTAAAATCAAGGCAAAATCAACAAAAATTCCCAGTCCCTTTGGGATGATCGCTCACAAGACAGAGCGAACGGCGGTAGCCATTCTGATGCACTGGATGAGGGAGATTATTGAGCGTAAAAATCTTGACCTCGGCCTGCCCGATGTTGAAACTTCGGGCGATGATAGAAAGATGCCGGATACAGTTATCTATGAATCCCGCGGGAGCCAAAATATCCTCTGTGTATTGGAGGCAAAGCCTCCATACCACGATGTCTTTGACGAAAAAGAATTGAAATGGCCCGCCAGAGAGAAGGCAACTCAGAGAAAAGCAAAATACTTTGCTCTCACCAATTTCAAAAGACTCATCTGGTTTAGCACGGAAAAGGTAAATGCACTGAGACCAGAAGAAGAACAAATCGTTGAAAAATACGCCCTCTCAGAACTTGAGAATCTGGATGATATTGAACAGACAAGATACAGAGAGCCTATAAAGAAGGGGCTTGCAGATTTTCTCACCAGACTTTATTCCGTCCATTCTGGCAGAGAACCTGAACCCAAACAGGCAATAGATGAGTTTTTAATCTTCAGACTTCAGGAGAAGATAAGGGTTCTCTCTACCTACTACAGAAGGATTATTGATGACCAATGCCACAAGAACTCTTCTTTCGCTAAGAGCCTCAAAAACTGGTTTGTAGATCAGGGCTGGAATTTTGCCTGGCAGTCTCAGGACTTTGATAAGGCATCAAGACAAACCGCCTATCTTCTTGTCAACAAAATTCTCTTCTACAACCTTCTTCAGGCAAAGAGGCCTCATGAACTGGCTCCTCTTGAAATACCCGAAAGCTTGCTGAAAGGGGCGCAACTCCAAAAGATTCTCCAGAGTTTCTTTGATGAAGTCCTGAAGATTGACTACGAGACTATTTATACCACTGACTTTATAGATACCATCGCTTTCCCTGAAGCAAAAGAGGTCATCAAAGAGATAAAGGAACTTATCACTATCCTCAAAAAATACGATTTTTCCAGGCTCGGTTATGATGTCATAGGCAGAATCTTTGAACGACTTATTCCACAGGATGAGCGCCACAATCTGGGTCAGTATTTCACCAGCCCCGATGTGGTGGATTTAATTCTCAAGTTCTGTTTACACCACGAAGATGACAGAATCCTTGACCCAGCCTGCGGGGCAGGGACATTTCTGGTGAGAGCTTACCAGCACAAAAAACTGATGAATCAACGCAAAGGGCACGAGGACATCCTGACCACGCTTTGGGGAAATGACATTGCTAAGTTCCCTGCCCACCTTGCTACGATTAACCTTGCCATCAACGACCTGGGTGTAGACAAGAATTATCCTAATATCCTTCAGGAAGATTTCTTCGCCCTTCTTGTTGGAGATGAAGGCTTCGACCCTGAGAAATGGAGAAAGACAAGGGCAAGGACACTTGGTCGGGAGGAGAGGGAGGTTACCTTTCCCCGATGGTTTGATGCAGTTGTGGGCAATCCTCCCTATACAAGACAGGAGGAAATAAGCGATATCTCCCCTGAGGATGCTGCATATAAGGGGAACTTGATTGAAAAGGCCCTTTATTTTCTCAACAAAAAGATTGCTGAAATTGGAAAAAGGGCTGGCATCCATGCCTACTTCTTTGTCCACGGCACAAAGTTTCTGAAAGACGGTGGTCATTTCGGTTTCATCGTCTCCAACTCCTGGCTCGATGTGGACTACGGCAAAGGGCTTCAGGATTTCTTTCTAAAAAATTACAAAATTATTGCCATCATAGAATCTAAGGTAGAACGCTGGTTTGAAGAGGCGGACATCAACACCTGTATCATCATCCTTCAAAAGTGCAGGGATAAAAGGGAAAGGGACGAAAACCTCGTTCGCTTTGTCTATCTCAAAAAGTCTCTGCGAAACTTTATCCCCCCAGCCCAGGACATGTGGGAAAAGCAGGTAGAGAGGCTCACTGCCATAGACAAACTCAAAAAGACCATCCTCGCCCACAATGATTTTTATGAAAACGAGGAATTGAGAATCTACCCCAAGAGCCAGAAGGAATTAGGGGAGGAAGGGTTCGACATAGAAGAGCAAAAATATGTTGGAGCAAAGTGGGGTAAATATCTTAGAGCACCGGAGATTTTCTTTAAGATTCTTGAAAAGGGCAAAGGTAAGCTTGTGCCCCTAAAGGAGATCGCCGAGGTAAGGCGTGGCTTCACTACCGGTGCCAATGAGTTCTTCTATCTTACCGAGGAGGAGATAAAGGAAAAAGGGATTGAGAAAGAGTTCTGGATGCATCAGGATGAGAACGGGAATTGGGTGCCGAATTATGTCATCAAATCTCCACGGGAATGCAAATCCATCGTCGTTAAACCGGAAGATTTGAAATACCGGGTTTTGATGGTTCATAAGGACAAGAAGGATTTGAAGGGTACAAATATCCTGAGATACATTCAAGAAGGTGACCGTAAGGGATTTGATAAAAGGCCAACCTGTGCAAGTAGAGGAAGATGGTATGACTTGGGGATTTGGGAAAAACCCGATCTCATTTGGTCCGATGCTTATAACGACAGATATGGGATATATGACACGCAAAAAACTTGGGCAGACAAAAGATTCTTTTACATTTACCTTAAAAACAAGGCCGATTATACCTTGTTTCACGCCTATCTAAATAGCTCCATCATTCCTCTAATGATTGAGATAGATGGGATTACAAATTTAGGAGAGGGTGCAGTTTATACAAATGTTTATCAAGTCGAACGTTTGCAAATTCCCTCCAGTATTACTAAGGAATTACAGCGACGTCTTTCATCTCTCTTAAGACATATTAGCGATAGAAAAATCTTATCTATCTTCCACGAGCTTGGCGCCTCTTCCCCCGCCGAAGTATCCCTTTCCAAAGTCAAGCCTGACCGTAGAGAACTGGATAAAATCATTATGGGTGAAATCTTAGGGCTTACAGAAGAGGAGCAACTTGAGGTTTATCGGGCAGTAATAGACCTGGTTAAATCAAGAATTGAGAAGGCAAAGAGTTTTGGAAAAAAGAAAAAAACAAAAGAAGGGATAGATGTAGATGCCTTTGTAAAAACCGTGATGAGCAATATCGGTGAGGAGACACTCGGCAAATTCTATAGAGAGAAGATTCTTACCTTGAAACCTCTCTTAACAAAAATACTTCCCAAAGCATCCGGCGAGATAAAAATTGAGCGAAGTTTGTTTGGATGGAGACTCTCTTCTGGCAGGCAACATATTGAATGTGGCTCTGAGGAAGAAGCCCGCTATCTCAGGGTATTTCTTGAGGTGGGGCTGGAGAAGGTGAAAGTTCCCAAAGATGATGGCCACTTAGACAATATTCTTTCAGAGTTAGAAGCACTAAAAAATAGGATTGCTCAGGTTGTTAACTCGTATCTTGAATCAATCCGAGACATTAAAACCAGAGAAAGACTCAAACATCTACTCTGGGTAGAGATAGTAAAAGACACAGCATAGCCGTATAACATACCCAATCACAGCATTAGACGACATTTTGCTTGTCTAATGCAGACCCAAAATGTATAGTTACTTGTAACTACTCAGGCACAAAGTGGCAAAGGCACATAGGCACAAAGCAGAGCGGAGCAGGGTCGTTTCGTTGTTTTTTTCCTACTTTGTGCCTTTGGTGCTCTGTGCCTACCTGAATAGTTACAGTTACTTTATATGAAGAAAGTTTTGAAATTCTGGTAAAATTCTTTTTTCCGGCATATATGACAATTTTCCTACAATATACGAGGTTCTCTTTTACATGTTATGAAAGCAAAAATACGAAGGTTAATCAACAAAAAAGTTAATAATCAGGAGATATTTTAATTGATTTTATACAGAGATTATGGGAAATTTAGCAATAAATGGGAAATTCTTATAATAATTGTAAGGCGGGCCGCTTGAGACGCACCGTGTAAAAATTGGATAGAAGCAATAATAAGGGCGCGTCTCCACGCTCTCGCCTGCCTTACGGTGGAACTGCCCTGCTACGCCCGGACTCGCGATTGTCGGTGGACCGCTGACAGCGGCCCGCCTAACCAATCGCTCGACCGGCGTTAGCTACAAATAAAATTTAACCCCCAATGGAGGTATTTATCACCTAATACTACTCCGACACATTGTCATTCCGAGAAGCGCAGCGACGAGAAATCTCACAAATTAGACCCTGGACGGAAAGATTCTTCACTCCCTTCGGTCGTTCGGAATGACATAAAACATGAATTGTCGGAGTAGTACTAAATATGGTGATACAATGCCACTCGAGTTTGATTATCCAGTATAATAATGAAGTGGGGAGTGATGAGCAAATATCTGTTTTATGCACATTCATTTTAAAGCAATCATCATCCCAAGAATAGCCAATCCAATTGTTAATATAACAGGTATCACCCACTGCATAATCTTTACTTCTTTGGAAAGTTGTCCGACGTTTGCGCTAAGAGAGCGTAATGTGGTTAGAACTTCCGAAAGAGCCATACCTTCTGTCTCTGTAATGAACTCGATTTCTTCAGCACCCAATTCCATTTTATGTTGATACGGTCCACAATATGGTTTTGTAGAAGGTTCTTCAAGACGATGAAACTCGACAGAAACCAAGTCGTCCCTATATGGAAGTGAAACTGGTTTTGGAGTGAGATTTGTTACACCTATAATGAGTTTACCGTGAAAACCTGGATCAATTTGTGGCCCTGTAGTTGCAATTAATCCCTTCCGGGCATACTTTGAACGAAGACCGAATCTTGCTGCATGTTGTGGCCCTAAGCGAACTTCTTCCAAGACAGTTATAACACCAAAATCGCCTGGTTGAAGCAAGAGATAACCCGCCTCTCTGATATTTACAATTTTTTTCGTGCTTGTGGTCGCTCCCTGATCTCCTACCCTAAAATCATATGTCGCGGCCTGAACTTGTGATTCATCAAATGGGTTAATAAGTATATCACCTTTTTGATAAGCCTCCTCTATTTGTTTGTTATTAAGTATCATAATTTGCCCTCCATTTATAATCTTAAATAGTTGAGTTAAATAATTTGGAGACTATTAATAATACTAAATGTTGTTTTATTTTTTATTAATATACCATATATTGTATTTAATAGCGTTTTTTATTTATAGAACATATGTTCTAATAAGTCAAGAACTTTCCGCTTGATTATTTCTACAAAAAACATATTCTAAACACGGGCGAAGCGGTTTGCGCATTATAGTTATTAATAAAAACAGCTAACCACTCACTCAAACCGACCGGGAATTTCGCCGGTGCACATGGCATAGTCTGTAGCCCGGTGGCTTACTTCTGACGTTGGACGAACAGACCGAGCAATTGTGACAAATTGCCTTGCCACTATGTTGAACTTGACTCTCGGTTGAGATTATGAGATTATTTCATAAAAAGGCAGATATAAGCATGTGTAGGAAGGAGGTACATATATGCCCGAGTTGCTTGCTGTCGAATTAAAAACATATGAGGAAAATTTCGAGTCTCTGGTTGGAGCCCACGAAGGGAAGTTCGTGGTGATCCATGAAAAACGTGTCCTTGGCGCCTTTGATTCACAGTTTGATGCAATAACTTCGGGTTATCAGGAGCTTGGAAACGTGCCGTTTTTCGTCAAGCAGGTTTCTAAGGTCGAAGTACCACTAAGTTTTGTATCCAATCTCTTGGGGGTTTAGGAACAATGCCCTCCTTCACGACCCAACTTCCGAACTTACAGACTTTGGGTCCACTTGTCGATATGAGGGTTTGGGTTGGCACTTCCGTCGAACAGGCAATACGAAAGACTGGTGGGAAGGTCCCTGATCCAGTGGCTGGTAAAGGTATGATTGATACGGGAGCCACCGGCAGTGTTATTCAACCCACTTTAGTCCAGCAGTTAGGGCTTCAACCAATTAGTGTAGTCAACATTAGCACTCCATCCTCTGAGAGCATTCCCTGCTATCAGTATAGTGTCCGCTTCATCTTCCCCAATAATGTCATTGTTGAAGCAATTGCAATAGAGGCACCCCTCAAAGGTCAACAAATCCATTGCCTTGTGGGGAGAGACGTGCTCGCGCATAGCGTCTTAGTTTATACAGGCTACATAAATCAGTTTACCCTTAGCTTCTAACCCCCTTTGTTGTCAGGTCAAGAGTCCCGTCCAGAGACCAAGGTAGTGCCCACTGGATGGGCACATCTTCCAGGGAAATGGATGAGACGGAATTGATTGATACTCACTGGCGGTCACAACACGAGAAGACAATGAAGTATGAAGGCTTCTGGGAATCTCTGTGCCCCGATCACAAAGACTGACGGGAGACCAATACAAAAGACAAAACGTCCAACATAGTGTTTGTGGTTAGCTGAATTTGCAGCCATTTTCGCAATACAAAGCTTGCCTGCAGCAGGATTATTCCTGAAAAAATCTTAATTCCCACCGGGAGCATATTTTTTCCGCAATCTCAAATAGTAAAGATAGAAGTATGATTTATATTGATGGGTCAGCGAAGTCGGGAAGCGGAACTATCGTGCGCTATGCGGTAGCCCTCTCCTCTCTGCTTGGCGAGGATCTCCACCTAACCAATATCAGGGCAAAGAGGGATAAGCCTGGCCTCCGTCCTCAGCATCTTGCCTCTGTAACGGCCTGTGCCCGGATGTGTGATGCCCATGTGGAAGGGGCAGAAGTGAACTCCAGAGAAATTGTCTACAAGCCAGGGAAAAGGGTAAAGGGCGGCCCATATCTGTGGGAAATCGGCACTGCCGGCTCGACCACCCTGCTGGTAATGACCCTGCTTCCCCTGGCCCTCTTTGCCGAAAGGGAAACCGTTCTGGAAATCTCGGGCGGACTCTTCCAGGACTTTGCCCCCTCGGCCCATCACATGCAGCACGTATTATTCCCCATCCTGAGAAAAATGGGAATCAAGGCAGAACTGGAGATAATCCGTCCCGGCTACGTCCCCCGAGGTGGCGGCATCATTAAGGTTAAGATCGCACCGGTTAATAAGGGCGTAAAACCTTTGAAACTGCTCACACAGGGGAAGATTAAGCAGATCAGCGGTCTTGCTCTTTCCTCCCGCCTGAGAGAAAAGAATGTCAGCCAGAGGATGGCGGAAGAGTGCCGGAAGGTCCTCGCCAGGAGTGGCTATAGTGCAAAAATTGAAACCCTATGGGACGAAACTGCCCTGCAGGCAGGGGCAAGTCTGACACTCTGGGCAGAGACGGATTCCGGTTGCCTGTTAGGCTCTGACCAGGCAGGTAAGAGGGGGCGCAGTTCTGAAGATATCGGGAGGTATGTGGCGCGAAATCTCCTCGAAGACTTGATGACAGGCGCTACCGTTGACAGGCGCCTGGCAGATCAGTTGATCATCTACGCTGCTCTTGCCGGCGGCGTCACAGAATGCGTCATACCTCGCACCACCGAACATGTGGATACCAATCTCTGGCTGGTGGAGAAGGTGGGAGCAAGCATCCGCCTCGAAAACAGTAGTTTGTATATAGAGGGGTTGGGTTATACCGGGCGGTAAAAGGCATGCCCTGACGTTAGGAAGGGTCAACCGATTGAGGATAAAACCCTATGCAAAATGCAAAACCATGCCCCGAAGTGTACTGGTTTGCCACAAATAAATGTAATCTCAGATGTATCTATTGTTGTTACGACAGTAAGCCGGAAGGCTCAGACGAACTTTCAACCGCAGAAGCGAAGGAGTTGATCCGGCAGGTGGCAGAGTTTTCTAAATACTTCGTTATTATCGGCGGGGAACCCCTGTTGAGGGAAGATCTCTTTGAGCTCCTTGACTATGCCCGCAGTCTCTCCCTTTCGTGCAGTATAATTACGAAAGGAACGAGCGGCAACAGGAAATGGGTGGAGAAAATGGCCGGAAGAGGGGTAAAGGTGGACATTGCTCTCGACGCCCTGACGTCAGAGGTCTGTAATCTACTCAGCCAGAGTGAGCGTACTTACGAGAAAACAAGAGAAACCATTGATAGTTGTCTCTCGGCTGGTATCCTTCAAGGAATAACATCTACCCTGATAAAACCCAACGCCAAAGAAACTTTGGACCTCCTGGATTTTGCTGCGGGACTGGGGGTAGAGGGGTGCTGGATGAGCTTGCGCCCCATCGGCAGGGGTGTCAATGTATACCGCGAGTTGGCGTTGACAGGCGTGGAATACGAGGAATATTTACACCAGTTCTACCACCGGGCGGACGAAATAAAGAAGAAGACAGGCCTCAGCTTTTATGTTTACGACCCCATATACTCCCGGGTTCTCAGCCAGCACGGAAACGACACCTACAGGATATGCAGAATCGGAAACTATCTGAATGTAGCTGCAAACGGCGACATAATCCCCTGTCTCTTTGTAGACCTCAAACTCGGCAATATCAGGGAAAAGGGACTTGAAGAGATATGGTCGGAGGTAATCTCGAGCCGGTTCTTCAGAGAGATACATGATCCGAACCGCCTAAAAGGCGCCTGTGGAGAATGCGCCTACAGCTTTGTTTGCGGCGGCTGCCGGGCCAGGGCCCATCAATTGACAGGGGACTGGTTTGCTTCAGATCCCGCCTGTGTTTATACATCAGGGGAGGATTAGATAACGGTCGCTCACAAGAAAGAAGATCGTAACAGGTCAATTCACATGACGGAGGAAGACACTTTGATGCTTGATCACTTGTTCAGGCTCAGGTCGGATACAGTGATCGGCGCCTCTATGAGAAAAGGGGGGAAATAACTCTGACCCCTTTTCCCTCCGGATAGGAGGTTTCCTTTATTCCCGGAACTGTCAAACCCCGGGAGTCTCCCGGCAGAGCCGGGGGTTTACCCAAGATTAATTAAAAGGTAAATTAGACTATGGAGATACCGCTGCTAAATGACATTGTTATTATATTTGGACTCGCTATTGCTGTGCTCTTTATATGCCATCGACTTCGCGTGCCGGCGATTGTAGGATTCCTCCTCACCGGGATATTCGTCGGGCCTTACGGAATTGGACTGGTAAAGGCAATTCATGAAGTTGAAATTTTTGCTGAAGTCGGTGTTGTGTTATTGCTTTTTACTATTGGAATCGAGTTCTCACTTAAGAGACTGTTACAAATCAGGAAGTCCGTCCTGATGGGCGGCTCGCTTCAGGTTTTGCTAACCTGTTTGGCTACTTTGTTCATAGTTAGGCAGTTTGACCATGCCTTTGGTGAGGCGGTCTTCATCGGGTTTCTCGTAGCCCTCAGCAGCACGGTGATTGTGCTCAAACTAATCCAAGAAAGAGCCGAAGTTGATAGTCCACACGGGCGTACAAGTCTTGGCATCCTGATCTTCCAGGATATTATTGTTGTTCCAATGATCTTGGTCACGCCGCTACTGGCTGGAGCAACAGGAAATTTAGGCCAATCCCTCCTCGTTCTTCTAACCAAAGGAATCGTTATCATCCTGTTGGCATTGGTCTCTGCCAGATGGATCGTTCCCCAGGTGTTGTATCAAATCGCAAGGACACGTAATCACGAACTTTTTCTATTAAGCGTGGTTGTAATATGCTTTGGTGTTGCGTGGCTTACCTCTAAGGCCGGGCTGTCCCTGGCCATGGGCGCGTTTTTAGCAGGATTGATCATTTCCGAATCTGAATACAGCCATCAGGCCCTCGGGAATATTCTACCCTTTCGGGATGTCTTTACAACCTTCTTTTTTGTCTCCATTGGCATGATGTTTGATGTCGGTTTTCTCTTCCAGCAACCGGGATTTATCGTGCTGATTGCGCTAAGCGTTTTGGTTTTGAAAGCTATCATCGCTGGATCTGTTACCATTTTACTGGGATTTCCACTTCGCATCGGAATTTTAGTCGGTTTGGCGCTCGGCCAGATCGGTGAATTTTCTTTCATTTTATCCAGAACCGGTATTGAACACGGTTTGCTGGCCGGAAATATTTATCAAATGTTTCTGGCTGTCTCTGTTCTTAGTATGGCGGCGACACCATTTATTATAAACTTGGCGCCCCGCCTAGCGGGCATTATCCTACGGTTGCCGCTTCCGAAAAGGCTGATATCAGGCTTTTATCCTGTTTCAGAAACAAAGGTCGTGGACCGGAAAGACCACCTTATTATAATCGGTTTCGGAGTGAACGGGAGAAATGTGGCACGCGCCGGCAGAGTTGCCGGTATCCCCTATGCAATCATTGAAATGAACCCGGAAACAGTAAGGAGCGAACAAGCAAAGGGCGAGCCTATTTATTATGGCGATGCAACCCAGGAAGCCGTACTTCGGTATGCAAACATCAATGAAGCGAGAATCGTTGTAGTGGCCATAAACGACCCTACCGCGACTCGTCGAATTACAGGAGCAATTCGAAAACTTAATCCGAAAGTTCATTTGATCGTACGAACCCGTTATCTCCAAGAGATGAAGCCTCTGTATGAATTAGGAGCCAACGAAGTAATTCCAGAAGAGTTTGAAACTTCAATAGAGATCTTTACTCTGGTTTTGACGAAATATTTTATACCCAGAGATGAAATCGAAAGGCTGGTCGCTGAGGTGCGAGCAGATGGTTACGAGATGTTTCGAAGCCTTTCTAAACCGTCGGCATCTTTTTTTGATTTGAAACTTCAGCTTCATGATGTTGATATCAGTACGTTTCAGATCCTGCCAGGATCACCGTTAATTGGGAAAAATCTTGCCCAGACCGAGTTAAGGAAGCGTTATGGGGTTTCCGTGGTGGCAATACGACGGGACTCACAAATATTGTCCAACCCGGGTGCAGACACGCTCCTTCTTTCCAATGATGTACTTTTTGTCCTTGGGGCTCCTGAGAAAATATCAGAAGCTATCAACATGTTTTCATATTCACACGAAAGAAACGAAGGGTCGTGAATCCATGAAAAGTTGGCTCCATCTACTTGACAAGCAAACAACGTCCCCCCAGAATACGTCATACCTCGCACCACTGGGCATGTGGATACCAATCTTTGGCTGGTGGAAAAGGTGGTGGGAGCAAGAACCCATCTCGAAAATAATGATTTGTATATGTATGTATGTATATGTATATGTATATAGAGGGGCTGGGTTATACCGGACGGTAAAAGGTTAACTGACCCCTGACCCCTTTACCCTCCCTGTACACCAGCTTCATTTCTGAATCTTTCCAGCATCGTATTAAAAATCATTTCCACTCGATTCAGGTTTTTCGACTTCATATTGAGGAGGTCTTCGTAATAAAGTTCAAGGGTCCTTCTTGAATAGGTGGCAAGTTCCCCCCGGGCATAGGTCTCAGAAGATACTCCCCATGGTGAATCATCTGCACTATAAATCGGCCGCGCAGGCTTGAGGTGAGGAGATTTTTTTGCCAGCTCTTCCAGCCACCCGCATTCTATGGCAACGATCTTATTGATCAATGAGAGGGTTTCCGTGTCAGGAGACGGGATCAGGCCTTCCATACGGGCATACTTTTCTGTCATCAAATTCCTTCCCATCTTTTTTGCCTCTTCAAGGTCCTGCAGGTAGCTTTCCAGGGTGGCTTCAGACCAGTTCAGGAAATTACTTGTCCGGACGATTTTGAAGGTTTCCGGTTCCTCCTGACAGGAAGCCCTTCCCCCCCTGTTTTTTACCGTCGAAAACATACCCCACTCAATCTCTATGATCCTGGAAATCAAATCTTCCTTCCCGCTCATGTCTCCCCTCCTCTCAACCATTCATAACGATTTTATGAAATCTTCAAAACTTGAATACCCCGTTCTGTGAACGGGGATGAAAAGTT
>JASEGZ010000012.1 GCA_030018935.1 Syntrophales bacterium | reverse complement strand
GTAAAAATGTAAAAATAGCACTGTTCTATTTTCTGCCATTTGCCGTAATTCCCCTTTCCCGCCCGCAATGAGCGTATAACTTGTTCACAAGCGAAATACTTCGCTTTTTGTCCCGTTTTGGGATTATAGACGAACCATTTCGTTTATCCCAATTCTGGCTGAATAGCCAAATTTCCCTTTCTTTTTGCATTACCTTTACCTGAACTCCATCTTGTCTTCAAATTCCCGAATTAAGGAAAGACTTACTTTCGGGATTAACTAATGGGGTAGCATTAAAGACATTAAGAAACCGGCGATTATTCCCCCCACCGCCCCCTGGAAGATTTCTTTGGGACTCTTCATATCCAGGGCAAAAGCTATTATCGCCCCCGATAAACCGCCTACAAATGTAAATGTGAGAAAGGTAAGCATAATTTTTTAAAAGTGCCTAAAGTTAGAATTGCCTAAAGTGCCTAAAGTTAAATAACTTCCAATTTTAGGCACTTCCAACTTCCAACTTCTACAATGTTTCCGTCGGACCGAGACGTTTTGGAACCATCAGGCCGATCAGCAGTGCAGCAATGATCCCGCCGATAGTCCCCTGAATAATAGGAAGAAAAGCCGTTTCGTATAAACAAAAAGCAAGGATCGCCCCTCCTATAGCCCCGGGGATCACAAAGCCCAGTAATTGATACCACCAGTTTCTATTAACATTACCGGACAGAAAGATATTGGTAAATTTAACCATAACAGCGTTAGCAGCAAAGATGATAACGGTAAACCCTATGATCATCCAGACATTTCTCTCAAATTGTAAGCCGGAGACGGGAAAGGAAGAGAGAGTCAGAAATTTCATGTAGATAGCCGCCAGAGGGGCCATGACAGCCATGGAGGAGAAGGTGAAGGCGCCCTTGATATAACCGGTTTCGGCGCGCATGGTTCCCTCGGCCATCATCCCTGCTCCACCCAGGGGGGAAGGCCCGCAGGAGGTAGTGGCGTTTATCATGTAGGCAGCCATTACGATCGCCAGTTGGGGCCAGGTAATGAGATCGAACTTCGCCGGCCCAAAGAGATAGAGCACAGGGACCAAAGCGGCGGTCAATATACGACTGCAGGATAGGGGCAGAATGGTTTGAATCTGCACGAATATCGCCAGCATCCCGGCAATGCCGAGGAATGGGATATTGGAAAAGCCCTTCAGGATATTGCCCAGGGCGTTGAATCCACCGGTAGCGGCCAGAGCTCCTGCGGCCAGAAAACCTGCCGCCATCGCCGAAACGGGCAGCAGGATAATGCCGCCCATCAGGTCCCGGATCGTGATCCGGCAGAGGATAATCATCAGGATCCCCCCGGCTACAAGGACGGTTTGTACGGGCATCTTACCGAAGGGCTGGAAGATACTGATAAGCAAGGAGGCAAGAAAGATCATTAAAGAAAGATATCCCCGGAAGGAACCCCTGGCCTCGCTTTCTTCCTTCTTTTCCATTCCTCCCTCCGGAAGGTCTCTCAAGGAAACATCGTTCGGGTAGAGTTTCATGGAGATGAACTTGAGAAAAAGGGCGGTTATCGCCGTGCCCAACATCAGGGAAAATGCCTGCGGCGCCCGGAGAATTCCCTCTGCCGCGGTGGGGAAAAAGGCGCCAAGAAATCCTTCCCCGATCTGGCCGACACCGCCAATTGGCGACGGCCCACATGAGCCAAAGGCGTTCCTCGCGAAGGAACCGATCAGGACAATTAACTGAGCCCTGGTCAACAACCCCATCCCCCCTTCAAAGCCAAAGGCAAAAAGAAGGGGAAGGAGAGCGGCCCCTATAATCCTGCCACAGGGCAAAGAGGCGATCACGGGAAGCTGAATCAGTATGACCAGAGTTCCGGCCAGACCGATGGGGGTTTTGCGGAGCTTGTTTATAAGTATCTTTAACGCGCCGAATCCGCCGGAGGCGGTCAATGCCCCGGCGAGGAAGAGACCTGCCAGGAGTGCCGTTATCGGATGGAGGATGATCCCTCCGATCATTTCGTTGGGCAAGAGTATCACCCCGACCCAGCCTTCTGTAAATGATCTGAATACGGCGCCGACAACAAGACAGACCAGAGAAACGGCGATAAGCACTGTCTGCACGGGGAAGTTAAGTTTCCTGAAGAGCATCAGGAGCATAGCCGTGATGAAGATGGCGAGGTTAATGTAGCCTAAAATTTCCATTTTTTATCTGCCGTCTATTTTTGATGAACTCGTAAAAAGTCCAAAACCTCCTCCCCCTTGATGGGGGAGGGTTAGGGTGGGGGTGATAATGGGCCGTATTTCCAGATGTTATTTCCCCCTCCCCTTAATCCCCTCCCGCCGGGGGAGGGGAAAATTTACTTTTTACGATGCTGTCATTTTTGAGCTTATGGTCTTTTCTTCCCTACGAGGGGAAGTAGCGCAGAAACCACCTTTCTTCCGTCTGGTTCCCGCCAATAACGGGAGATTGACTACGTATCCGTCCTTTCCCCGGCACAGATACACGCTGTCCCCCACCTCAAATCTTTCCATACAAAGGTTGCAACCGGAGATATCCGCATCAACGATCTCTCCGCTTTCCAGCTCAACCCTCGCCCTGACTCCCAGCAATTCTCTTAGGGGAAGAGGGGAATCATGAAAAGAGATAATCCTGCCCCCCTGCCGCCTCCGTGCCTGGTAGATCTCGATGCTGAAATAAAAAACTATCAGAAAAAGGAGGGTAAACCACTCCATGAACCCATAAGCCATTTTGCTTATTCCTTTCGATAAGCTCTTATGGAGACCTTTGAAAAACTGAAAATTGGCGACGTTCCGGGCGAATCAAAGATTTTTTCGGGTACCATGCCATCGCAGCGAAGCGAGATGGTGCATGGTCGAAAGAATGTTTTGAGCACGTGCGAAGACAATTTTCAAAGTTCTCCTCTGGACTAAGAGACAATCTTTAGTATCTGAATCCGCCGGTTAAAAGTATCAGCTACGTATATTTTCGTATCACCGGCATAGATACCCGCCGGCTTGTTGAATTCTCCCTCTTTACTCCCCTTTCTACCGTAGGATGCAACGAAATTTCCATCTCTTGTAAACTTCTGAATACGATTATTTCCCGTATCTGAGACATAAAGATTGCCTGCCTTATCCATGGCAATGCCCTGGGGATTGTTAAATTCTCCTTTTCCGCTCCCCTGACGTCCGATGCTGCCGAGAAACTTCCCCTGCCGATCAAAGAGCTTGACCTTGCCATGCTTGCTGTCAACCACCCAGATCCTTCCGTCCTCACTCACTGCAACCGCGGTGGGCAACCTGAACTCCTCTTCCCTGTCTCCCAATTTTCCGATGACCATCTCGACTGCCATGCCCCGGAAGACCTGAACTCTATGGTTCCTGGTATCTGCAATGTATACTTTCCCTTCCTGATCTACGGCGATCCCTTGAGGTGTATAGAAAAACCCCGCAGCGGCGCCGAGACTGCCGATTACGTAAATAACCTTACCTTCCCTGTCAAAGACCTGAACTCTTCCATTGTTAGCATCAACAACGAAGATGCGGTCCTGTCCGTCAACGGCGATACCCTTGGGATAATTCAGATTTCCCCTGGCCTTTCCCGGGTGCCCGAAGGAATATCGGAAGGATCCGGTTCCGTCATAGACACGGACCTGATAGCGGGCAGGATCTGTCACGTATATGTTACCTGCTGAATCTAAGGAGATACCAAAAGGAGCGCCAAGGCCATTTCTCGTGAAACCATTACTGGAACCGGGAAGAGGCTTGGCAAGGACATTTTTCCAGCCGAAGGTGGTGTAAGTACATGCAAAAAAACCAAGAAAACCAGCGCATTTGAGAAATAGTCTTCTGGTAAATTTGCTGCTCTCTGATTGTTGGGAAAAGGAATTATTATTCAAGGATATTCACGAAATGATTTAAAATGTTTTTGTATGTAATAAGCTTCCGTCCGGGTTCTCCCCGTAGCAATTTATGGTATTTTTGTCAAGGTAATTTTATCTCAAAAGGTGTTTTCCCCCTTTGACTTTTCCGTGACTTCGAGTTATCTGTTACCATCAAAATGCTTTTATCCGATGTAACATAGGAGGAGCTGTAACGGAAGACTCTATGCATTGCCGGATTCTCGTAATTGATGACGATTCTGTGGCCTGCGAGGTTTTACAGGAGACCCTGTTGCGTGCGGGATATGATGTTGATGCCTGTACATCCGCCAAAGATGCCCTCGGAAAGGAGTTGTCTTCGTACAATCTTCTGATTAGCGATATCCGGATGCCGGAGATTGATGGTCTTCATTTCCTCCGCCAGGTTCAGGAACGGTGGCCGGAACTGCCTGTGATCCTGGTGACCGCCTATGGTTCTCTGGAGACCACCATGGAAGCCCTGCGGTTGGGCGCCTGGGATTACATCAGTAAACCATTCTCACCGGAGGCCATCCGCTCCAAGGTAAAAAAGGTCCTCGAGGTGCGGGATCTGCGGCAGCGACGTATGCTAGGACAGCCGAAAACCGCAGAGGAACCCCATTTTATCGGTTCCTCCTCTGTTATGGTAGAATTTTACAAGCAACTCGCACGGGTAACCAATGTCTGGGCCAGCGTCCTGATTGAAGGCGAGAGCGGTACGGGGAAAGAGCTGGCGGCTCGAGCCCTTCACCAACTGAGTTCCCGCCGCGAAAGCCCCTTTGTGATTGTAAACTGCGGCGCTATTCCTGAGAATCTGCTGGAATCGGAACTATTCGGCTATGAAAAGGGCGCCTTTACAGGGGCGGATCATTCCCATGAGGGTTTGCTGGCCTCTGCCCAGGGAGGCACCTTCTTTTTAGATGAAATCACCGAGATGTCCCCTGCCCTCCAGGGGAAGCTCTTACGCTTCATGCAGAGCGGAGAGGTGCGACGACTCGGCGGTCACGAGGTGCGGCATGTTGCTGTCCGGGTGGTCGCCGCGGCGAATCGGGATGTTGATGAGGAGATAAAAAAAGGCCGCTTCCGGTCTGATTTGCTCTATCGCTTTGTAGTGCGGCTGCATGCGCCGCCGCTGAGGCAACACAAGGAAGACTTGCCGCAACTCGTCGAGTATCTTCTGAAAAAATGGGGTTATACTTCTATTCGTATTTCCGATGAGGCCATGGAACGTATGCTGGCATACGACTGGCCCGGCAACGTCCGTGAACTGGAAAATGTCCTCCAGCAAACCCTGTTGATGTCACCCTTTGCGGTGATTTTCCCGGAAAATCTACCAGAGAGATTCCGTCCAGGACGGGAGACAACACACCCACATTTGACGCCTCTTGAGGAAGCGGAACGAGAGCAGATACTTCAGACATTAAAAAAAACGTCATGGAATCAAACGCGTACTTCCCACTTACTGGGGATTGATCGCAAGACGCTGCGAACCAAAATCCAGCGTTACGGATTACTCAAAGAGGACACGTTGTCAGGAGCCGCCTCCCCGGACATGACGTCAACGACGGGAAAATAGAGAATAACTTCTGTACCCTTATCGGGATGGCTCTTTATCTCAAGATGGCCGCCGTGTACCTTGACAATACCCTCTACTATGGCCAGTCCCAGACCGCGCATCCCTTCGTCGGCATGAGTACTGAAAAAGGGCTCGCAGACTTTTTCTATCAATTCGGAAGGGATACCGGGACCGTTATCCTGAACAGAGGTGGCAACGAACCTGCCACCTGGCAGGGCAGAGGCTGAAACAGTTATTTCTCCTTCCTGGGGCAGCGCTTCCACTGCATTCTCGATAAGATTTAACATGGCTATCTGGAAACGATACCGGTCCACGTAGAGAAGGGGAGTGTCTACCTCCACATCCACGCTGAGACAGATACCTGACTTCTGTGTCAGGGGTTCAACGAGAGGCAGGGTCTCATTTAAAAGTTTGGAAATGGAGATGGTTTCGAAATGCGGTTCCGGCAGACGCGTGGCACGGCGTACATTCTGGATCACCGTGTCCAACCGCTGTGTCTGCTGAACAATAAGTTCCAATTTACGACCTACATCAGGAGGCCATTCATCGCCCTCTAACAGGAGCCTCGCCATTCCGGCAATGGAATGAAGGGGTGTGCCAAGATCGTGCGCCAGGGTAGCCGTTAAATATCCAAGCGCCGTAAGCTGCTGGAGCTGGTTGACCTCCTTTTGCAACTGTACAACATTATGAGTGGCTTCCTGTACCCTCTCTTCCAGGGAGAGGTTAAGTTCCTGATCCCGGGCAAGCACCTGTTCAATTTTATCGGCCATTGAATTGAAATGATCCGCCAGTTGTCCCCATTCATCCCTCCGGGCCAGGCGAATCCGCCTGTCATACTTTCCTGTCTGGAATTCATCAATTGCACTAATGATGCTTCTCAGGGGATGTCCGATAATCCAGCCGTAACTTATGAACAAAACGAGCAAAATGAAAAATAAAAGCCCTGCGCTACTGAGCATGAGAAGGCGCTGAGCTCTGTTCAAGATCTCTGTACTGGACTGAGAAAAGGCAATCACGCCGACGACCACTCGATTTTTCTTATCTTTCTCTGATAGGAGTGCGGGATATAACATGCCCAGCGCCGGACCGCCCTCAATATTTAATTTAATATACCGGGCTTTTAGTTCCTCAGCAACTGAACCCACTAAAGTCTCGGACCAGTTATAGTGAACACGGCTGGCGCCGGCGATATATTCGATATCGTCACTGACAACGGAAAAAATATCTATCCTGGCTAAACGGATATCCATCTGTACCTGTTCTTTTAAAGTTCTGTCCAGGACTGACAAACCACGACGGGTGGGAAAATGTTGATAGTACGTACTGACTGTTTCTGCAACATCATCGAGCCTCTTGACCTGCTGGTCAGTCAATATATTATCCAGCGCCCTTAGCTGAATCCAACCCCAGATGGCCATGGTGACGGCCAGTCCGAGGATGGTAACGATCATCAGGCGAGTACGAACGGTCATATAAAACCCCTTACAAATTGTCGCGTAACGACTCAGTCAGGATTCAGGATTAAGGGAAAATTCTGGCTCCTATACCCCCCGACCCCTATATTGATAATAATGATTGGGCATTCTTGCCCAGGATCATCTCCAGTTCTTCCTGGTTTAATCCGGCCTGTAAGAATTCGTTTTTATATCTTGAAAAGAGGATGAGGGGAAAGTCTGAGCCGAACAGCAGCTTCTCTGCCCCTATGGCATCCGCAAAAACTTTCAATACCTGAGGGCGGTACAGATAAGGGAGGGCCGCCGTGTCAAACCAGCACCTGGATACTACCTCCCGCACTTCCTTCTTCATATAGCAGTAGAAGGGCAGGCCACCACCCAGGTGAGCCAAAATCCAGGTGGTTTTGTCGTATATTTTCAGGAGCCGGTAGAGTTGGGCAAGGGTCATGGGGCTTTTGCCTGGATAGTGGTGGCCGACAGGCTCATTGGTGTGCAACAGTATCGGACATTGTGCTTCATGACAAATATCGGTTAGAGGCTTTAATGCCTCTACCGCTGCCTCATCCAACCCGTTCGTATAAAAAGCCAGCTCGCCTACTCCCCTGGCCCCTGATCCGAGGCATCGTTCAACTTCCGAGGATGCTCCGGGGTGGTCCGCTTTTACGCAAACGAAGGGGATAAGACGCCCCTGAAAACGGGCCGCGGCCTGTAACACATAGTCGTTGTTAAATCTTAAAAATTCCTCGTGATCCCAGGGAAAACCGAAGACAACGGCCTTATCAACACCCTCCCTGTCCATCATGGCGACGACCTCTCCCGCGCCCGCAAGCCTGGACTGCGGGCCTTTATATAGAGCGGCAAACTCCGCCTCACCATCGAGAAATCTCTCCCTTTCGTTTCGTACCTCGGGAGGACAGATGTGTACATGGACATCAATGACCATACCTGTACTCCTCTTCTCAACCTTGTTAAAATCCAGGTAAAATTCCTCCTTTAATGTCCTATACTTATTACTAAAAATCCCATTTAAGGGCTGTTCCCAGACCAATGAGAAAGAGACCTCCCCAGTACGGCCATTTGCGAACCAGACTTTTAGCGGGGGTCATTACACCTTCGTCTTTTAGCTCTCTACAGAGTTTCTTTATACCATCACGAAGAAAAGAGTCAGTATCCACGGACAGGGCCATAAAAATCGTTCCTATAACCACAACAATGATGCTGATATTTTCCCGTGTCATTGTATGCCTCCTTTCTTTATTAATGGGAAGTGGTACATAACGTCTTCGGTGTATGCGAAGTTGTCTGGAGGGCAATGCGGGTGAGTAATAGCGAACCGCATACACAGTGTTAGCCGAAGTAGCAAGCCACCTTTTTCTCATATTTGGTGTTCCACTGATAGCCTCGTTGGCGTGGTGATCGAAGTTCAAGACGTCTTGATCAAATCTTCGATCTCTGTGACAATCTTCCTGAAGACCGAGAGTTTCAGGCGAGCAATCTGTTTGACGATGATCGACTGCTCCAGCGAAGCAATCGCATCGGCCTTAATCCTGCTCTTATGTCTCAGTGTTCCTGGCTGTTCAACATCTGCGACATCAACAATGATCGAATAAGGTGCTGGTCTGAGATTGGTGTCAGGCCACAAACCACAATATCGGACGATTGCTGGTTATACGCATCGTTCGACAGAATAAGGACAGGGCGGACCTTCTGCATAGAAAGGTCAGAGAACGGGAAGGGTACTAGGACAATGTCTCGTTGCCTATAAATACTCATTCCACACCTCGTCCTCCTTGGTATCCCAAAGTTTTGCGAAGACACCTTCTGCAGCGATCTGAAGCTGGTTGCGTAATTCCCTTTCATCATCTTCTTCCGGAATTACGACCAGTACCCCTATGTCTTTGGGAAGGTCGATGTCCTCGAACAATTCGACAACCCGCTTCCCTTTGTATGTTCCAGAGAGTGTTTTCATAAGAATTTTCCCCCTTCCGGTTTGCTATTTTGGCTAACGTTTAAGGCTAAAAGAAGTGCGAAGCATTTGCATGTCTACCTTTTGGCCGGTGTTAGCCGCCGTTGTCTGCCTTTTCTTTAACCCCTGACTCTTCGTCATCTTCTAATTGACGCACACGAATTCGAGCAATTTCGACAATCCACAGCTTTTTCTCTACCGGCATTTGGGTAAGTGTTTGCAGAAACTGACGGACCAGTTGTTCCAACAAAGCAAGACTTGGATTACGGGGAACTCGAATGACAACTATACCGTTCGCTTGAGCTGGTGGGAAACACGTCACATCCGAAAAATCCAAGTCCAGAGTCACCAGACAACGTTGTTCAGCACAACACACTTCATAGATATGCTGGTCTGAACATCCTTGTAGATTTTCGTCACGGATTGTTTGAATATCATGTCCTGTCTCAAGAAAAAGATGCTGAGTTCTGGTTCCAAGGTTCTCATCGAGTTTGAACTTCATCCTGTTGCCTCGACAGGGATCTCAACATATCGCTCTCGGGCCATTTCCGCTCCGTAAGCAATGGCAGCCCGAATATCCTCCTCCGTCAGATGAGGATATTCTGCAAGAATCGCCTCAATGCTCATCCCGTTTGCTAAGAAATCAAGAAGTAGCGACACCCATATTCGTGTGCCACGAATGCAAGGTTTGCCAAAGCAAACATTTGGGTTAACGGAAATACGTTGCAAAAGCGGATTCATCTTTGTCTTTCCTCCTTCCTATGCTTGTCTAACTACACTTCTGAGTCTAGGGTTTAACGACAATGGCGGCTAACGTTCAAGGCCAAAAGAAGTGCGAAGCATTTGGATGGTAGTCTTTTGGCCTGTGTTATGCGCCGATGGTCGCCAACATCAACAACTTTCAGCAAAATCAAATACAGGGACTTCCAGTTTTTTAACAGGCTTAAATTTGTTTTTTGCAAATTCCAATAACTCATCGGTAACATCAGGAGAATAGGTCTTTTCTCCGCAGCGAGCGCAAACCTCAGCCGGGACATGCTCCACAAAAAAATACCTGTTTCCCTCTTCATAGCTAAAAGTCACCAACATGGGCTTTGTTTCACCGCCACAAAAAACACATTTCATCCCTTTTTCCTCCTAATTCTATAATCTATCCATTCAGTCTCATCCGGTTCATATGCTGTAATAACGATAACTGACGGAGGGAGTGAAACTTGAACATGAAGATTTCTACCAGCTTTAGTCTTTCCATAAATGAGACAACTCGGAGAATACTTGTCATCGGGATATTCTTCGATAATCTCTCCTGATAAAACTGCTTCCTCGATTTCAATTCGATCAATAGACCGTTTGATCATTCTTTTCAAAGCATGATCGGAAAATCGATACTCTCCTCTGTCTATTTTAACTCTAACCCCCTCTGTTTCTATATCTTTGCTCTTGTCATATTACTTTGGTGACCATTGAGCGGCTAACTTCGTTGTTGATGCACTTACTTCGTCTATCCCCCCAATTTTGGGGGTATAAACGAACCTGTTTCGTATATCCCAAATCTGGCTGAATAGCCAGAAACCCTTACCTTTGACAAAGTTTATTACTCATCACCCCCCTTTTTTGTCAGGCTTAACTTTTAATGCGAAATCCTTAAGTTCGGAATGCCACGAGAGGAGAAGCGACAACCTTTGTGGGAAAAGTTTTAGCTCATTGTGCACAAAATTGCAATCAATTCAGTAAAAAAGCCTTCTGATCGGTTCTGTGCAGAGGAGATTTAAATTATGTTTGACAATGATTCTCCCCTTTGATAGCAATGGCCGCAAGACAGGGGGGCGTTTCTTTAGGGGGAAATTAAGGACGTGCAAAATGGAAACGATTGAAGAGCGGAATAAACAATTGGAGATGGACGATAAGAAATATATCTGGCGCCCCTTTACCCAGATGCAGGATTACATAAGGGAAAAACCGCTCATCATTGAAGAGGGGAGAGGATGTATCTTAAAGGATGTTTACGGGAATGAGTATTTAGATGGAGTTTCCTCTCTCTGGACAAATGTACACGGGCACAGAAAGGAAAAGCTGGATCGTGCTATTAAAAAACAACTGGAAAGGATTGCCCATTCAACTCTGCTGGGACTGTCCAATATTCCTGCCATCGGATGCGCTAAAAAACTGATAGCGATTGCACCGAAAGGACTGACCAGGGTATTTTATTCCGACAATGGTTCCACTGCTGTTGAGGTAGCCCTTAAGATGGCCTTCCAGTATCAACAGCAGGCCCCGGAGGGAGATCCCCGTAAGACGAAATTTATTTCCCTGAAGAATGCGTATCACGGAGACACCATTGGTGCGGTAAGTGTCGGGGGTATTGATCTCTTTCACGCCACTTATAAAACGCTACTCTTTGAATCGTTCAAGGCTGAATCACCGTACTGTTATCGCTGCACCTTTGGAAAATCGTATCCTTCCTGTGATTTTGCATGCTTAAACCAGATGGAAGAACTTATGAAATCCCATGCACACGAGGTGGCAGCCATGGTAATTGAGCCTCTGGTTCAGGGGGCAGCGGGGATGTTGGTCCAGCCCCCTAACTACTTAAAGAAGGTCAGGGAGCTTTGCACAAGATACAACATCATTATGATTGCCGATGAGGTTGCCGTAGGGTTTGGTAAAACGGGAAAGATGTTTGCCTGCGAGCATGAGGGAGTGGTTCCTGACATCATGGCCCTTGCCAAGGGTATTTCAGGAGGTTACCTCCCCCTGGCGGCCACGCTTACGAGCGAGAAAATTTATGAGGGATTCCTTGGTGAATACGAAAAGCTTAAAACCTTCTTTCATGGACACACCTACACGGGAAACCCTCTGGCCTGCACTGCGGCCATTGCCAATCTCGAGGTTTTTGAAGAGGAACGTATCATCGTCAGGCTTCAGGGGAAGATCGAACATTTCAAAAAGAGGTTGCAACCGTTTGCCTTCCTTGCTCATGTGGGGGAGGTACGACAGTGTGGATTCATGGTCGGTATAGAACTGGTGGCCGAGAAGGAGTCAAAGGAACCCTTCCCCCTTAAGGTCAAAACCGGTCATCAGGTGATATTAGAGGCAAGAAGGCGCGGCCTTATCATCAGACCCCTCGGTGATGTGATTGTTCTTATGCCTCCACTTTGTGTTACCACGGATGAAATTGACAGGCTCTGTGAGATTACCTACGAATCAATTCGTGCGGTTACAGAAAAATAGAAATGGACGTCCCCTATTTCCCCCTTATTTTCCCATCGTCATAATGGGTTTCATTTTGCATTTTTCAATTACCTATTTCCCCAGGGTAGGAAGATCTATATCTCCTTATCTTAACCTCCCAATAATCTTGATTTTTCTGAAAGGAGATGGTAGAGGCTGTAAATATGGGAAGAGACGAGGATCAATACCTAAGGACAAAACTCAGGATCGTAGGTAACCTGAAGAAGGGAAAGAATCTGAAGGAGGCCATGGAAGAACTGACAAGGGCTATGGAGGATTTCCCTCATGAGCCCCTTCTTACCATAGAGCTTGCAGACTGCCTGCGTCTTGATGGAAAATTAGAAGAGGCAAAGACCCTGGTATTAGATGCCCTAAAAAAGGTGCCTACTAACATGAATGCCCATAAAGTGATGGGAGAGATCTATCTGGATAAGAGGGAATACGGTAATGCCCTCGAGCATTTTGAGGCGGCATCTCGGATAAAGAGGACAGGATACGTAACCTCCAGGGTCATTAAAACATTGATCGGCCTTGAAAGGTTTGATGAGGCCAGAGACCTCATCAGGGAGGAGTTAATAGAGAACCCTGCCAATGTTATCATCCTCAGGTACAGGGCTCAGATACTGGAAAGGGAAGGAGAGTACCAGGAGGCGGCCAATGTCTACCAGAGGATCCACGATCTCGCCCCTGGGGATGCCTTCATTTACAAGGAGCTTTTGAGGTTGAGGTCAAAGAACAGGGAACCTGCGGAGGTCGAAAGGGAAATGAAGGCTATGATGAAGGTATCCACCGCTGCCAATAACCCCCATCTCCATTCCGAGATCGGTTTAAATCTCAAGAGGGCAGGTAAGTATGGAGAGGCAATAGCTGAATTTGAGAAGGCCCTCGCGCTCTCTCCCAATAATAGCTTCATCCTCAGCCACCTCGGTTACTGCTATGCAAAACTCGATATGCCGTCAAAGGTAGTGGAAACCCTCGCGGGCCCATTCACAGAGGAACCGAAGGACTTTTACATCAGGTCTTCCCTTGTAGCTGCCGTTAAGAAAGGGGGGCACTGGGAGGAGTTCAAGAGGGTCTTAAAGAAGGCCATAGAGAGGCACCCCGGGGAGAAATCCCTCTGGGGACTTCTGAAAAAGACCGAAAAGGAACTTGAGAAGAGGGAAGGGTAATGGAGTCTCTAAGGGATATAATAGATCTTCCTGAGGTTAAAACCGTAATCCAGCTCTCTGATATCTATGATCAGAACTTAAAGACGAAACTGGCGGAGGACTTTATCCTTACCTCGGAGGCCCATGCCAACCTTAAGGCCATCATGGGTAAGATCAGGGAGGGGGAGGGGGGAGGTGTCTTCCTTGAGGGGAATTTTGGTACGGGTAAGTCCCACTTCCTCACGATTATCAGCCTCCTTTTTAACTACCGTGAGGCATGGCAGCCCCTCCTCGCCCAGGAACCGGATTTAACGGGGTTATATGAGGTCCTCTGCCCCAGAGGATATCTCACGACAGAGGTATCCCTGGTGGAATACAGCAGCAGGACCAACCTGGAAGAAATCATCGCGAGGTCAATCATCAGCTCCTACCAGAGGAGATACAACCATCCCCCCTTTGACCCGGAAGAGGGAATCCCTGAGAGGAAGGAGTTTTACGGAAAGATCGAGGAGAAACTCAAGGTCAACGGAGCACCCGGCCTTATTCTCCTGATAGATGAGTTATCCGAGTTCTTGAGATCAAAGCCTGAAAGCAGGAGTTTCAATGAGGACATCCGCTTCCTTCAATACCTGGGCGAGAGGGCCTCATCGTTGCCGATGTGGGTTATTGCCACCCTCCAGGAGAGCATCGAGGATACCGGTGAGACCACCCAGGAGGCATTCAACAAGATCAAAGACCGTTACCCTCTAAGGCTTTTTCTTACCGGTACCCACATAGAAGAGTTGATCGGAAGAAGGCTCATCAGGATAAAGGCCGCGAAAAGGGAGGGAATCTCCGGGCTCTACCGCACATTTAAGAAGTACTTCCCCCATCTCGGGATCACAGAGGAGAGGTTTCTCTCCTTATACCCGGTACATCCCGCCACCGTATCCTTCCTCGACAATCTGAAACCCATCTTTTCACAGCACCGGGGTGTCGTTGATTTTATCCATTACCAGCTCAAGGGGGACCCGGGCCGGAATATTGAAGGAATGCTCCATCTATCCTGTGATCACCTCCTCACCCCGGAGCGGATATTTGATCACTTCCGGGTGAGGATAAAAGAGAGGGTTGAACTCAATCCCTTCACCGAGGTGGTCTATAAGTATTACGAAGATGAGATGGGGAATATCTTTACCAACAGGGAAGACTTAGACCTCGCCTTCAGAGTACTGAAGGTCCTGATCCTGATGGCCATCTCTCCTGTTAAGAAGAAGAGAACCATCAGGGATATAGCGGAGATGCTGCTGCACAGGATAACGGAACTGGAGTCCTCGATAAATTACCACTACGTCAGGGATATTGCGGAAAGGCTTCTCAGAGAAGGGGCATACATCTCGGTGGAGAGAGGAGCCGACCCCCTTGCCGATCACTTCTACATCAGCCTGGAAGCGGATATAAGTCTCCTCGTCAGGAGATCTACAGAGTATATGGTGGGGTCATTCTTTGAGGATGATCTGAGGCTCTTCACGAAACTAAAAGAGTTGTTGGATGACCCCCGCCTTCCCCTCAAAGAGTATCAAGTATCTGAAAAAACGAAGGTAAAACTTCTCTGGCAGTCCACCCCGAGGGAGGGGATCTTTCTCCTGGAACAGATAGACAGAATAACGCCTGAGCGGTTGGAGGAGATGATCCGGGAGCTTCAGGAGACGGAAGCCGATTTTGCCGTCGTTACCGGAACTACCCATCGTCTGGATGATGAGAGATCGCATCTTCAGAATGTCATCCTGCCCCATCTCAGGGAAAAGAACGCCTTCTATTGCCTCTTCTGGCTTCCCCAGACCCCCGAAAAAGAGGCGCTCAAGGAGGCCCTTGCCCACCTCCTCCTCCTGGAGAAATACAGGGAAGATGCCACGGAAAGGGGTAAGGAGATCAGTGCATTCATCCAGGGACTCCTCTCTCATGAAAAGAGGCTGGTAAAGGAGAGATTCCTGGAGGCATACCAGACGGGGACCCTCTTTTCCATCCCCTCTGGTGAGGAACATCTCCGGGAATCCCTGAAATTTAATGCACTTCAGGATCTTCTGGCCAGCTTTGCCGAATCTCTGCTGGAGGCAAGGTACCCCAGGCATACAGAGATAGCCCCCTATACCTCCTTTACTACAAGGGATCAACTCGAGGAGGTGGTGGAGGACTTTCTGAAGAAGGGAGAGATAGTTATAGATAAGGGGGGCCGCCACGGGCTTAAGAGGATAGTGGAGGGGTTTCTCCTTCCGATGAAGGTGGCAAAGGGCACTCCCAAGGGCTTTGAGGTTGTTGTTGACCCTTCCAAGAGTGTCCCGGTGGAGAGGTTCCGGGAACTGGTCGAGGTATCCGGGGAAGGGAGGCGCCCCCTCGAAGATATCTACCGGAGGCTCAGGAAGGGGGATCTGGGGCTCTCCCGAATCCAGTTTGAACTCCTGACCCTTACCCTGATCTTCTCCGGCCATATTATCCCCTATGCCGGGGGAAAGAGGAAGAACCCGGAGGAGATCGGTATCTACAACCTCCAAAAGATAGACGAGGTATCGAAGGGTGAGGTCCTTCCCCTGGAGTATCAGAAAGAGCTGGTCTCACTCCCCTTTATCCCTAAGAAGTACAAAAACAGGGAGCTTAACCTTCTCACCCAGAGGGAACTATGGGGGGAGCTTGTGGCGATGAAGGGGGGGATGATAGAAGAGATCGAAAATCTCCAGGAAAAAATCGGCCGGGCTTCAGAATATAAGGCCCTGGCAAGCTTTGACCTAATAGGACTGAAGAAGAACCTGGACGACCTGAGGCTCCTCTTTGAGGAGGTTAAGACTTCATATCCGCCCAGGGAAGGGATAGAGAGGTTTTTAAGGGAGAGCAGGAACCACCCCTTTATAGGGAAGAGCTTTTTTAGGTTTGAGGCCGCCAAGAGTTTTTTCACGGATGATCTGGAGCGATATCTGTTCATGTATAGTTACGTCAACCACACGGAGCTGGCGATACCTGAGGGAAAGGAATACGAAACCATCAGACTTCAACTCTCCGATATAAGAGAATATCTCATTGCCCGTTGCCCGTATCTGGAAGAAGGTTATATGGAAAATTTAGGGAGGCTTTTCCATAACTTCCTTCAGGGGTATGTCCTGCAGTATCAAAAGGAACACCAGAGGGCCACCTCACCGGAAGGGATTCACCCCTACAGCAGGGTGAAAGAATCCCTGAGATACACGATTCTCTCTAATTTCTCGAGGGTGGAATACGTCTCGGTAAAGAACGACAGGGTAAAGGTAGAAAGGATGCTGGCGGAGGTTTTTTCCACGAGATGTTCAGATTTCACCATGGAGGGCCTTCACAGGAGGCCGATATGCGGGTGTGGATTTCACCTCGGAGACAGGCGGGAACTACCGGGACTCCATGCCATCGAATCCACCATTGATCAGGGGATAAGAGAGTACCTCCTGGCATTTAAGGAGGGGGCGAACAGGGAAAGACTTGTCTCGTATGCCGCGGGTTTAAAGGAGACCGGAAAGGCCGGGGTGGCAGAGAAGATAAACCGCTTACTCGATTTTCCTATATCCCGGCTGACAGATAACCCTGAGGCATCTCTGAAGGAGTTGGAGAATCTCTCAGGTGGTGATTCCATCAGGGCCATCAACGATGCCTTTTCTGGAAAGGTGATCATGGTCTCGAGGGATATAGATGAGTTCTATGAGAATACGGTGGAAAGGAGTTTTCTTAAGGAGAGGCTTTTTAATATCTTTCTTGAATGGCTCCAGGGTGGGGAGGATCTCAGGGAAGAGACCTACATCAGGGTTACGAGTGCAAAAAGGGGCCCTCTAAGGGCTGCCGGCTACCCCTCTTCATTTCCCGCCCTTTGGGAGGTTATTCAGGAGAGGTATCCGGAGCTTACCGGTCTCTTTAAAGAATTGGGTGAGCGGGAGTTTAATTGCGTTCTCTTCCTCTCCCTCTGGGGAAAGACCCAGGAGACAGAGGAGAAAGAGCTTCTCCCCTTCATCGGCAGCGTCCTGGGGAGAGAAGCCGGCGAGATGGCAAGGATTGCAAGGGAGATAGCATCCCACCACGAACTCCTCTGTCAGGCGGCGGAATGTGTCATGGTCAACAGGGAGGAAGAGGCCGGCGGCTTGTTAGAGGATGCAGAGAAGTTTTTGCAGGAGAAAAAGAAAGACCTTGCCCTCTTCGGGCTTATTGATAAAAGAGAACCACTGGATTACTTAAGGTTCCTCGAAAAGGAGGTGGTCTTCCCCTCTCTGGCGGTCCGGGCGCTGAGAGACCTCATCAAAAGGGTGGAGAGGGAACCATCCAGGATAGGGAGGAAGGTGATGGAAGATCTTATCCTTCGCCAGAGGGAGACCAAAAGTCCCAAGAGGATGAAAAAAGAGGAAATTTTCCAGACATTGAGACATCTCATCGGCCTGGAGACCTCCCTGAGGAATCTTTCCGGTATGCCCCGGGAAGATGGAGATTTTCTCTTCTGGGAGGATGCCTACCGCTCTTCCCTCTGGGGTATCTTTTACGATTACCATTGTACCTCTCACTCCTTGAATCAACTGGGGCTGCTGGATGATGTAAACCTCCAGCGGAAGAAAAAGGCACTGAAAGATATCTCCTTAAGGTGGGGAGGCGCCTTTGAAAAGTTCTATCTTCCCCTGGGGGAAGCCATGGAGGAAAAGAAGGAAAAAAGGGGGAAGCATCCTCTCCACATCAGAGATATCCCTGATACTCTCTTTCAGAGGTTCAAAGACTCACTGGGGAAGGGCAGGGGATACTTCATCCTCCTCGATGGAATGCGGTGGGACCTGTGGGAGTACATTAAAGAGAATACCTTTATCACTAAATCCCTCAATTACAGAATACTGGAAGAGATACCCCTCTGGGCGCTCCTTCCCACGACAACAGAGATTCAGATTGGGTCTCTACTTGCCTCTACCGCCATGTTAGATCTGGTCTCTGAGAGAAGGGCCTCATACAGCAATATCAGGGATGCGGGGTCTTCCCTTGCCGACGCTTATGAAGAGATCGAATTAGAAAAAGATGTAAAGATAGTGAAATTCGGCTTTATAGACAATAAACTCCACCAATCAAAGGATGACCTTATCACACTCTTTAGAGAGATATGTGTAAACATAGAAGTCTCCGTGAAAAACTATCTGGACAGAATCCCCAGAGGTTCCCTCATCTTCCTCTTCTCCGACCATGGTTTCTTAGAAAACCCGGGATTCAGGAAGGGCAAGGAGGAGCCCCGATACCTCCACGGCGGGGCAAGCCCGTGGGAGGTAATAGTTCCCATGGTGGCAATTCTAAAGACGTGAGAGAACGTAAGTCATCGGCTATCAGCCTGAGGGAAAAGGGGGAAAGGGTATAAGTGACTCGAAATTTGAGTCAGAGATGGGGAGGAGAAGTGGAGTTGTCACAGGTGCCAGGTGGGGATTGCCTTTCTTTTAATTAGCATGGATATGTCAAGGGGGAGAAATGTTTGAATTTACAGAAGAACAGAGGATGATAAGGGAAACGGTCAGGAAATTGGGGGTGGAGAAGCTCGGGCCGCGGGCCGCTGAAGTGGATAAAAGCGGGGAATTTCCCTGGGATATTGTGAAGATTCTCGGAGATAACGGCATCCTTCAACTGCCGTTGCCGGAAAAGTACGGAGGGATAGAAGCCGATACCACGACCCTCTGTATGGTTTCAGAAGAGTTGGCAAGGTTTTGTACCACATCTTCTAATCTGGTATGTATTCAAGGGTCAAACATTAAGATTATTTCCTGGGGGGGAAATGAAAACCAGAGGGACAGATTTTTCCAGAGACTGGCGAAGGGAGACCAGATCACCGCCTTTGCTCTCACTGAACCGGGGGCAGGTTCCGATGTGGGGGCGATGAAAACAAGGGCGGTCCGGCGCGGGGATACGTATATATTAAATGGCACTAAGTGTTTTATCTCCTGCGGGGGAGTGGCTGATCTCCTTCCCCTTTTTGCCATGACCGATCCGGCAAAAGGCCTAAAGGGCGGCGTATCCGCCTTCGTTTTAGAAAAAGATACCCCCGGGTTTAACATCGGAAAAACAGAAGAAAAGATGGGATCAAGGGGGGTGCCGGCTTCGGAGCTTGTTCTGGAAGATGCGCAAATACCAATAGAGAATTTACTGGGGAAAGAAGGAGAGGGTTTAAAGATAGCCCTCGATGCAATCAATCTGACCCGTCTGACGGTAGGCAGTCATGCCCTTGGAATTGCTCAGGGAGCGCTGGACTATGCCATAGAATATGCAAAACAGAGGGTTCAGTTTGGAAAACCTATCGCTGCATTTCAGGGTATACAATTCAAAATAGCCGATATGGCGATGCAACTGGAGGCAGCTCGATCATTGGTGTACAGAGTTGCTTTTATGTCAGATCAGGGTATGCCGGATGTTGAAGGTTTATCCTCCATGGCAAAATGTCTTGCTGTGGATGTAAGTGTGAATGTTACCCTCGATGCGGTTAAGATCCTGGGAGGCTACGGGTATATGAAGGACTATCCCCAGGAAAGGAGGATGCGAGACGCGATCTCCTGCCTGTTCCTGGAGGGGACAGGCGAGATTCAACGCCTGAATATTGCCCGTTTTTTACTGAAGAGGTCTTAGGAAATAAAACCAATCCTGAATTTTGAGTGTATGCGAGACAGAGGGATGTGAATATGGCCTACGGAAGGGTTACTGCACAGGAAGTATCTCTTTTTAAATCCATTGTTGCCCCTGAAAGGGTTTCTGCGGGAGAATCCGTAATAGAACTCCATTCCAGGGATGAGTCATTTCATAAGAGATGCAGACCGGAGGTCGTCATCTTTCCCAGCTCCAGCAAAGAGATAAGCGGGATCCTCAAGGTGGCGAATGAAAAAAGGATGCCCGTTACCCCCTGGGGGGCGGGGACAAGCCTGGAAGGGAATCCCATGCCGTGTATGGGTGGTATTGTCCTGGATATGCAGGAAATGAACAGGATCCTCGAAGAAAGGGAGGGGGATTTCCAGGTAGTAGTTGAACCAGGGGTGGTATATAAGGAGCTAAACAAAAAATTTGCCAAAAAGGGGCTTTTCTTTCCCCCTGATCCCGGTGCGGGAGCCACCATCGGGGGGATGGTTGCCAATAACGCCAGCGGTATCCAGACCCTTAAGTACGGGGCGACAAAGGACTATGTAATGAGGTTGGAGGTTGTCCTTCCCACGGGAGAAATAATCAGTGTTGGTTCCAATGCCGTTAAGAGCTCTTCAGGCTATGACCTGTGCCGCCTCTTCACCGGGTCAGAGGGGACCCTCGGAGTAATCACCCAGATAACCCTCCGTCTCGCCCCCCTTCCTCTGCATTTTACCGCCGTACTGGTGAACTTCAACTCTGTGACCCGAATGGGATAATGAACCCGGGGAAGATCTTCTTTTAACCTTTTTCATTGTTCTTTGTGTCGCCATGCGACATGAATGTTTCATCTCACATAGCCGGCTATCCCCTCAAAGCGATAGCCCTTTTTTGTATTTCCTTCCCCTTTGGGATCGGTGGTATAAAAGTGACAGCCTGTAGATGGATTGAACCAGCGGTACAATTCTCTCGTATTGGTGAGCCTGGAAGTTGCTATGTTCCCTATGGTTCCCTCAAAAAAATAGCCTTTCAGAGACTTGCCCCCTCCGCTTTGCTCGTAAGAATAAAAGTAATCCCCTTTCTGGGGGTTATACCATCTGTAGAATTCGGTGGTTCCCGGTGTCCCGCTGCTGAATAGTCTAAAGGCTATCCCCTGTTTCTTGTATCCGCCGACTCTGATTCTCTCGGCCTCGGCCTGTGGGTTGGTCGTGTACAGATAGTAAAAGCCTTTTGCATAGCGATAAACATCTAATATTCTCGGTATATTATCCGCCGATACTTCAAGTGATACTTCAACAACGGCTTCTCCCCCATCGGAACTGATAGCGATATTCTCGCCGTAGTAGCCAGGATCCAGTTGTTGCGCGTTTATGAGAATGCTGAGATAGTCCGTTTCTTTGCTTGTCATCCCGGTATTGGGAAGCACCTTTATCCATCCGGGGGTTCCCTTCATTATGTTCCTTTTATAAATTTTTACCCCCTCAATGGTGACATGGCCGTCACTATTAACGAGAGTCAGGATGTGAGGGCCATCCGGCAGGCCATCGGCAATGGGAAACTCCACTGACTCTTTCTGTTCGGCATAACAATCATCCATATTCATAAATTTATTGTCTATATAGGCCATTAAATTTCCGCCGTCCGGATTCTTCCAGAATAATACGGCGATATCCGTCCCCGAAAATTTGTATCTCAGTGTATCATTCCTGTTATAAAGAGAAGGATAACCGTTTTCCTCCAACAATCTGCCGGAGATGCTCACGATATCCTTCAGACGGCCTGTTATTGTATAGAAAATTCCCGTTCCCTTAATTTCCTCATTCAAGAAGGATACATATCGTCCCGGCTTTGGTGTTCCCCTCAGTTCCATGTTACGATCTTCCTGGATAGTTGCCTTCCATTTGAGGTTGTCCCGCCCCTTATTAGTTATCTTGATGTTCCTGGTGACCTGTTCACCCTGTCCGACAATCCCGAAGTCTAATCTGGTAGGCTTTACTTCCATCAGAGGAGCATTTTTTTCCTTAACCACCGTAAAGGTGAGAAAAACATTCCTTGTCCCACCGGTTGAAATCGTCTTAATTGTCTCTCTGTGGGTTCCCAGTGGCAGATCTCTCCTGCAAGTGATGAAATCATTGTTCGCTTCCAGGGTTAACTGGATTGGATAGAGTGAATTCTTAGTATCAGTCCTCATTTCCTCAAGGTTGCTTAGAGATTTGAGATGAATCCAAAGAAAATCGGGAACATCTCTTAGAGTGCCTGATAGTTCTTCTTTTTCCCGTAAAGACCATCCCTCTGGTCCACGGGCTGACCAGGGCAAAATTCCCGAACCAATATTTTTCAGGGTAAACGAACCCTTTGCACTCTCACCGGGACCAACGGTACCTAAATCTATTTCTCTGGGTGTAACCAGCAACACCGGTGGGGGAATACTTTCTTTAATGTCTGCCCGGGCTAAATCAATGAGATCACCTCTTCTCATCTCTCTGATTTTAGCCATTAAATCCCCCTGACCCGAGAGACGGTTTACCATTAGTAAGGTTAGAATGGATATGATAATGGTTGTAATGTAAAATCTCCTGCCCATAGTAACTCCTTAAGTGAACAGTAAATGGTGACCTTTAACTGTGCAGAGAAACCTCAGAGTTTCTCCTGGTACATAAAGAGTGTTCCGAAAATCTCTTCTGCTAACTGTTGAAATTCTGCATCAATAGGATTGGTCTTCCCAAAGCAAACCTGGTAACCGGGATCCTCGCATTCGCCTGGTTTCCCGCGTTCATCTGCGGAACCCATCCAGACCTTTCTTGCAGAACGCATCCCATCCTCTCGGTTTTTCCCCCTTTTGAAGATCTGCCAGGCATACGCCCAGGAGGTCTCAGGGAAAAATTTGAGAGGATTTGACAATCCATCCCAGTACTTATGCATGAGAACTTCAAGTGTTTCTTTATATTTTTCCACCGGTGCATACTCCCATGCCCCATCCTGTCCCAGGAGGATACTTCGCAGGGGATATTCCCGGGGCGCCATACTGCTCAGAACTAAGTGATGGATCCATATCCTCAGGTGATCTCTGACATTTAACTTTCCATAGCGCCAGTGGATCAACCCGTCAGCAAAGATGGAGTCTATCTGTCCCCTCAGCTTGAATCTGGCAATATTCAGATTGACATCGAGAGGGCAAAGCCTGCCTCCCGCAAGGTATCGTTGTACCCTGTTGACAAATTCACGTACCCCCTCGGTCAGGCTGTTGTAGCGGTATTCGCCAACTTTACCGTGGGGAAGTTGTCCTGATGCCCTAATGATGGGGAATAAGTCCCCTCCCCTCATTGCACTTTCGGAAAGCCCTTTTTCCACAAGGATTTGTTCAAGGGTGTATTTTTCGAGGCCCTTTACATCAAAAGATTCCCGTTCCTCGAGGAGGGTCGAGTACTCCTCCTCAAGGCTCATTTGCAAACGTCTTTTCAGGAAAAATCTGACCGGGTTTCTGAAGAAGTTGACTAAATTAACCACCTCAACGGTCTTCCATTCTTCAGAGGGTTCAGAAAGCTTTGTGGTGATGAATTTTGTTGTTTCCTCACGTGGTTCCAGGCAGCAGCGGGCTGCCCTGAAGTTCTCATCGGAATAGCTGAACAGTTTGTCATTCCCTCTGAAATATTCCGGGTTGAAGGCCTGGAGGCGATGCATCGTTACCAGATAGTCCGAAATCTTCTCCCCGGGCAGTGCAAAGCCCTGTTCAATGTAATCGAGAAGTTCACTTATTAGGACGGACGGCGGGATGAGGCTGTTGTCTTCAATACTCTGTCCGATGTAACTTACCACTAACCTCTTTCTGGCGGAGAGAATCGCTTCGAGGAAGAGGTAACGGTCGTCCATTCGTCGTGACCGATCCCCTGGTCTGGGATATCTTGCCATTAAATCAAATCCGAGGGCCTTTGACCGTCGTGGATAATCTTCGTTATTCATCCCGAGAAGGTAGATTATCTTGAAGGGTATGCTCCGCATGGGAAGCATGGTGCAGAATTGGACGCCACCGGTCATGAAACCAAAGCCAAAACCCTCTTTTTCCACATGATTTCTCAGGTGCGACTTGATGACTTCCACTCCCACCACCTCATCGAAACCAGACACCACCTGTTGATCCGCGAGATTCCGGATGGCCCCCCGTAGCACCTGCATTTCTCTTTCTGTCGTTTCATCGGTGAGGAAGAAGCTGTTGAGGAGGCCGGTAAGGGTTTGCGACCATTCGTCGAGGGTACGCGAGCGGCCGAGTGAGGTGACATGATAAAAGAGCTGATCCGTATATGCGATGAACTTTCCCAGAACAAGGGTCTCACTCCCCTCAATATGATCGTAAGGGAGGATTCCGTTGAACAGATGCTCGTTCTTTCCGGGCATGGCATAGCCGAGGAGGAGCCGATTTAGACCGGCTCTCCATGTGTTTTCCGAAAACTCAGGGAGTCCCATCTGACGGCGGTTTTCCCCGTCAAGACCCCACCGTATCCTGATTTCTGCTACCCAGCGCCGTATCAGTTCCAGATCCTCTTCCGCTAGGCCGAATTTTTCCCGTACCGACGATATTTCAAGAACTGAAAGGACTTGCGATGCCCCGAAGCGGCTCCCGTAGAGATCAAGGATTTCGAGAAAAGCGTCAATTATCGTGCTTTCTCTTCTGGTACTCCTGTCAGCAATGCTGAAGGGTATCCGCCGGGATTCGCCTCTCATCGAAGGGACCTCCCCGGGCATGTCGAAGACCGCCTGGATAAAGGGGGCATACGTCTCAATATCCGGCGCCATGACGAGGATATCTCCGGGTAGCAGTTGTTGGTCCTCCTCAAACATCGCGAGGAGGTTGTCGTAGAGCGCCTCGACCTCACGCATGGGACTGTGACAGGAGTGTATCTGTATTGATCTGTCGTTTGGGGCGATAGTAGTTTTATTGTCTCCCTCCTGGCCCCTGTCCCGGAGGTTTAGAATATCGGACTGGATGGAGGTAAGAATGTTCTCCTCCCCCGGTTCCCAAAAGAGGTCTTCTTCCTCGGCATGGAAGTCTAAGATGAAGGCAAAAAACCCCCGGCCCATCGTTCCCAGGGAGGCCAGGAGGCTATTTCCCTTTTCGAGGTATAACTCTTCCGGGAAAAATTTTTCCTGCCCCTTCCCGGCTCTGCCCCTTTCTAATCTCCTGACCATCTCCCGGTCTGATCGGATATACCCCCAGAACTCACGGGAAGGGTTTATGAGGAAGAGGTTGACCTCAATGTGCCGGGATATTTCCTCAAATATCTCTAGGTGAAAATAGGGCAGAAATGATATGCCGAAGAGAGAAATCCGCTGAGGAAGATTCGTTATTGTCGTGGATGATTCCTGAATCTTCTGGAGGAAGGACTCTCTGTGTGCCGCAGGGTGAGAGACTTCTTTGGGACTTACCAGCTCTCGCCAGAGTTCAGCCTGCCAGCGCTCATCGTTTTTTCCAATCTTTCCCTTTTCCCATTCAATTATCATCTCCGGACGAAAGATCAGATACTGATCAAAGACAGCAGCAATCCGCTCTGCAAGCTGGAATCGCTTCAGATTTGTCCCGTCACCTTCGAGATAATTCTTGAGGTTTTCAAAACCCTGCTTCGTGATACAGGAGGGGAGGAGCTTCATCACTTTCCATCTCATAATCTCGGGTACAAAGGACGAATCCTCCCGAAATTCCGGAATGACGGCGCTAAAGATTTCATTCACCGCTGTTCTGGGAAAGGGAAATCTGTAATTCGCACAGACACCATGATGCCGGGCAAGTTCCAGGGAAATCCAGCGCTCCATTCCTTTGCTCTGAACCACAATCACTTCTTTCTCAAAGGGAGATGAAAGGGGTATCCTGAGAGTCTCAGCCAGTTTTTCCGCCAGCATCTCCAGGCGGTTGCTGATAAAAAGTCTTAAACCCGCCATTGGCATTTCCATCTTTTCATATCGAGACCTTTGAAAATTGACTTCACAAGGGCTCAAAATCTTTTGACGATTATGCATCATTTAGTTTCGCTGTTAGGGCAAAACTCAGGCTTCGCCTTCAAACAGTTGCCCTGGCGGGCGCTTCGCTGCGATGGCAGAGCCCCCCTCCCCGAAAAAATCTTTGATTCGCCCTTCACGAAGCCAATTTTCAGTTTTTAAAGGTCTCATATCGTATAAAAGCATTAATTGGTGGTAATGGGGGAACATTTTTTATATATATAGCCGTTACGGAAACATTCGTCAATGAAACAGTCATGAGGGGAGGAATTTCTCGCCATGAGACAAATGCTGTAATATATTTATTATGGCTGTGCAACTACTCAGGAGTCAGAAGCCAGAAGTCAGAATCCAGGAGCCAGAAGAAAATTATTTCCATGATGACTGATGTTCTGTTTCAGAAGATCGGCGGTTCACCGGAGGGATATGTAGCATCTCTCCGTGTTCTTCTCGGTCAATTAAAACCACCTTTTGCCAGAGGAGATAGGGTAGGGATCAAACTGCACTGGGGGGAGCGGGGGAATCGGAGTTTCCTGCCGCCGGTCTATGCCAGGGAAATTGTGCGCTGGCTTCGGAAACAGGGAACGAAGCCCTTTGTTTTTGACACGACGGTTCTCTATTCAGGTGGGCGACGTACAGGGAAAGATGCATTAAAAACGGCAGAAGAACATGGCTATACGGAAGAATATTTCGGCTGCCCTGTTCTGATTGCCGATGGCATGGATGGCAGGGACGTGGTGGATATAACGGCGGGATTCAAGCATTTTGAAACAGTCCAGGTCGCTTCGCTCGTGGAAAAGATTGATGGATTTGTGATCTTTTCTCACTTCAAGGGGCATCTGGCAGCCGGTTTTGGAGGCGCCGTCAAGAATATTTCCATGGGCTTTGCATCACGCGCCCAGAAACAGCGGATGCACTCAGACGTCCATCCCGTTCTTATGCGGGACAAATGCGTCCGGTGTGGAGTCTGCTACGATTCCTGTCCTGCCGGCGCGGCACAGCTGGCCGATGACGGGTACCCGACCTATGATCTTAAAAAATGTATCGGCTGTGCTCAGTGTATCGCCCTCTGTCCTGAAGTTGCACTCAAAATCTTATGGGATACTGATGATACGGTTTTTCAGGAGAAACTGGTTGAGACAGCGGCGGCAGTATGGAAACTCATCAAGGACAAGAGTGCCCTCATCAGCGCCCTGCTCAACATAACCGCGGACTGTGACTGTCTCAGCGGAGAAAATCCTGTGATATTTCCGGATGTAGGTTTTGTCGGGGGGTACCACCCGGTGACTGTTGATGCGGAATCGCTAAGACTTGTAGGAGCGGAAGTCTTTAATAAAGCCCATCCGCATATCCCCTGGCAAAGGCAGTTCGATTACGCCAGGGAAACCGGCTTCTTTGCCAGAGGCGGATAAAGTACTCTATCAACTATCAGCGGTCAGCTATCAGCTTTCGGCTCCTTCCTGACCGCTGACCGCTGATAGTTGACCGCTAAACGCTTACTCTCATTTTAAGGCGATAGGACTTTACCCGCATGATAGGGTGGTAGGACTGTTTAGCCTGGGCAAGACCGGCAATTCCCATATCGCTTTCCTTGTTAAGGTATTCATATCCTGTAAAAAGTTGTCTGGCACATTCACGGTCCAGGAACTGATAGAGTCCTTTGATGTGGGAAAATGCCTTCTCAAAGATCAGGACACCTGTGTTATCATTCAGATGGGTACATATACCGAAGGCGCTTACGATACCATCAATACGGATGAGAAGCCCATCCACTTCGAGGACTTCTATGTTGTTTAACATATTGATCGCCGCCTTTTTTTCACAGGCCAAATTCTCCTCCTCATCGCTGCTGTCACAGGGGTAATCTTCACACCATTTTTCGAGGAAATCGAGACAATTCCCGATATTGGACGAAGAAATTTTTCCCATCTCTACCCTGCCGGTTTCAAGGTACTCCCTTGTGAACTGGTGGATGAGATTTCTCTTCTTCGCGTACTGCCGGCCTTTGAGCTGGACAAGGTCTCTTGTAAGAAATACGTAATCTTCATATTCCGTCTGCTCAATCATTTCGAAGTATGATTCAACCTCGGGACGGCCATGATATTCCATGTAGTCTTCCGGTATAAACCAGTATTCTGTAAATCCTAATTGGCGGGCAAGGTTATGGAGATCCCCTGGTGAAAACTCCCGACCAGGGGAGATGGGAAGGATCAGATGGCGATTCTCGGGGCGTTTGGCTGATTCGGTGCAGAAGATGAGGGTGTTATCTTCAATAGCATAAAACGGCTGACATATATCGTTATTCCATACGATGATGGAAGGAAGGGAATAAGCGGCCAGTTTGTTAGTCTGTCCTTTAACAAATCGTTTCAGGTTATGATAATCGAAGGGTTCTAAAGGTTTCAATTTTGTGGTCATTTTTTTAAGAGCATGGGAGTTGCATCCGGCATCTGGTTAAATCCAAGGCGGTGATAAAAATCAAACGAACCTTTCTCTGCAATCAGGCCTATCCATCGCAGGCCGTCTGCATGCAGACGTGTGACTATCTTTTTCAGGATATTTGTGCCTATTCCCTGACCTCTGCGGGAGCGATGAACGGTTATGTCCTGAATATAGGCATCGCTTGCCCTGTCGCTGATGGCCCTGCCCATGCCGATAATTTCACCTCCTTCCATGGCCACAAGGAAGCAATGGCTGCCTGCGGTGATACGTGCAACCAGGTCATGGTCGTCGGTATCCTTCGACCACCACCCCTCCATGCGGTACATAGCGGTAATCTGCCTGATCTGATCTGGACTCGGGTCTACGATAAATGTATAAGTTACCATACTGCCCATTTGACAGTGATGCTAAGATCTGTCCATGCTAACATCTGTCCATTATGAAAGCCCCTTTTTGTTCCTCTCTGGGTTACATGGTGAGGGTAATTCTGAGCTATTATCCTTGCTATCCTGAGTGTGGATTAATTTTATTAAAACCCTCAGAAAATGTCAAGCCAAAATAGGGTCGTCCCTGCAATCTCCATATTTTCCTTGACAATTATTTCATCTCTAATATAAAAAACTGTCATTTAATGAACCTCCCCGCAGCAAGCTGCGGGGTATCTCAAGGTACACTGCATTCCTCATAACGAAGCTTGCTTCGGAGAATTAGACCCTGAGAGATTAAAACTTTGAAAGTTAAATGGGGGGAAGATAATGACGGATGTTTTTTTCAGCTCGTGGGGGGGAGAAATTGTAGATAACAGGGGTAAGGAACCTGAGAACTATGAAGAAATTAAAGGGATTTCACTACCCTCGCAATTTGCAGGGAAGGAAGACATTCGGGCATTGATTGGCTGGTACGGCATTATATTGAGATCCCGGGACGTGAATATTGTTGACCTGTGCAAGGCGTACATAACAGCGGTGCAGAGTGAATCCTGCGGTAAATGTTTTACCTGTCGTGTCGGCACCATGGTCCTGGCAGATACCCTGACAAAGATCTGTAAGGGAAACGGCGAGGATGGGGATATTGATGCCCTTGTCCGGGTCGCGGAAGTTATTCGGGAAGGTTCAAAATGTAACCTGGGACAAACCGGAACAGTTCCCCTTTTAGATGCGGTAAAATTATTTGCTGAAGATTTTAAGAGGGCAATACGGGACAAGAATCCCATTCCAGAAGGCAGCTATCACTATAAACTTACCGCCCCCTGCATGGATGCCTGTCCTATCCATTTGGATATCCCTCGCTATGTAGAATGTATAAAGGAAGGAAAATTCGAGGAGTCACTGAACACTATTGTGGAGAAGCTCCCCCTTCCCGGCGTGGTGGGGAGAGTTTGTGTAAGACCATGTGAGACGCATTGTCGTCGAACGATTCTGGATGAACCGATCTCCATAAAACATCTCAAGCGCTTTGTGGCGGACGATAACTTGGAAAAGAAGAAAAAGTTGTCGTTTAAACAAACACCGTCGGAGAAAACGGGTAAAGTTGCCATTATTGGGGCGGGACCTGCGGGACTGACCTGTGCCTATCATTTGGCGCTCAGGGGGCATGCGGTCACGATTTATGAGAGATTTGGGGAACCAGGCGGGATGGCGGCAATGGGTATTCCTGATTATCGTCTCCCGAGGGATATCCTCGGCTTAGAGGCGGAACAGATTCAAAAGATGGGTGTTACCATAAAATACAATACAGTGGTGGGAAAGGACATTAAATTTTCTGAGATAGAAAAGGAAAGTGATGCAATATTCATCGGTATCGGGGCGCAAGCCGGTACTGCCATGGGAGTGGAGGGAGAGGATAAGGGATACAGGGGATTCATTCCCGGTATTCAGTATCTTCAGGAAATTAACATGGGGATTGATCCTTACCCGGAGGGGAAAAAGGTGGTTGTGGTAGGCGGTGGGAATGTGGCCATAGACTGTGTGCGCTCTTCGTTCCGCATCGGGAAAGACGACGTCAATCTTGTTTATCGAAGAACGAAGAGAGAAATGCCGGCAGATCATGTGGAGATCAAAGATGCCGAGGAGGAAAACGTAAAATTTCATTATTTGACCAATCCTAAAAAGATGCTCACCAGAGAGGGAAAGGTAATCGGTGTCGAGTGTATCCGCATGGAGTTGGGTGAACCGGACGAAAGCGGGCGGAGACGCCCCGTTCCTGTGGAGGGATCAGAATTCATGATAGATTGTGATATTCTGGTTCCCGCGATAGGGCAAGCTATTGATCTTACCTTTCTGGAAGGTAAAGATGACGTAAAAACAACGAGAAAAGGCACACTGGTGGCAGATGAGTTTACCATGCAGACAAGCAATCCCAGGATATTTTCTGCCGGTGACTGTGTAACCGGTCCTTCCGCACTTGTCAGTGCCTGTGCAGGCGGGAGAAGAGCAGCGGCTAATATAGACCGTTTTATAAATGGTAAGGAATTAGAGACTACTGATGACGATTATTTTGACAGGCTCCTGGCGGAGGTCAAAGTTTTCGATCCCACGGAGGAGATAGGATTTTTAGGGGGAAGAAAGAGATTACACCTCCCGATGCTTCCCCCGGAAGAGAGAAAGCAAACATTTGCCGAAGTAGAAAAAGGATACCATTTTCTCGAAGCAAGAGCCGAGGCAGATCGTTGCCTGAGATGTTACCGGGTGGGGATGGTAGCAGTTTAACACAAAAAATCTGTAGGGAATGATATATGACAAAAATTGTCAATGGTGGAGAAGGTAGAATATCCGCACCAGGTGAGGATGTGAGCCCGATACGCAAAATGCTTTGACTTTAAATTCTTTTATGGTATCATACTAAATATCAAATATAATATTAGAAAGGATGTGATTTATAATGTCTCTAAGTATTTCCGAAGACATAAAATCGGTTTCGGACCTGAAAAAAAAGACGAATGAAATTTTTAGACAAATGCACCATACTGGCCGCCCCATTATTGTTACTGTCAATGGCAAGCCTGATGCTGTTTTACTGGACGTAGAGGTTTTTGAGAAAAAGTTAAAATCGTTGAATCTTGGTATGCTGTTGGCTGAAGCAGAAGCCGATCTGAAGGAGGGTCGAGTCCGAGAAGCACGGGACTTTTTGAAAGAGTTTAAAGATAGTGCAAAAATATCGGGTTGAGATTACTGCAATTGCTGAATCGGACATACAGGAGATTTTCCAATACATCGCATCTGACAACAAGGCTGCGGCAGCTAAATTAGTTAAGGAAATAGAACGTCAAATTGATTCATTAGAACAATTTCCTTTGCGGTGTCCGGTTATCCCTGAATCACGGGAATTAGGAAAAGAATATCGGCATATTATCTATGGCAATTACAGAACTATCTTTAGAATTGACGGGTTAAGGGTAGTTATTATGCGAGTCATTTACGGCGCTCGGTTGTTGAGTTTAAAAATATTTGAAAAATAGACGGAAATGGTATGAGCCCAACTTCAGATAACAACGGCACAAACGGAGGACTCGGAACCATTGGCGTCGTCTGTGCCGCACACGTTAGGTAAAATTAATTGCCTTAAAAAAGAAGAAAGGGGAAAGACTTAATAGTGCTCACTTTCCTATTATCTTTTTGATTGTAGCAGGAGTGTTTTTATATCGTTTTGTCAAAAAAAAATCTTAATATAAAAGAGGGGTAAAGATGGTTAATCTAACCATTGATGAAAGGGAGATTACAGTAAAGGAAGGTACTACAATCCTGAATGCGGCAAAACTGGCAGGGATCAAGATTCCGACCCTTTGTTATCATAAACGATTAAACCCCATAGGCTCATGCAGGATGTGCGTGGTAGAAATCGAGGGATTGCCTCATCCCATGACGGCATGCACGACGCCTGTTGTAGAAGGCATCAAGGTGGTCACAAATTCCGAACGTCTGCAACAGATGAGAAGGGAGACCCTCAAATTGATGCTGGTCAACCACCCCCTTGACTGTCCCGTCTGTGACAAGGGTGGAGAATGCTCGCTCCAGGATCTGGTATATGAGTTTGAGATAGAGACCGCAGACTACCAGGCGGAGAAAAAGGTGCGGGAGGCGATTTATGCCACCCCTCTCATCCGCTACTGGCCGGACAGGTGTATCATGTGTCTGCGCTGCGTCGCCGCCTGCCGGGATATAAAGGCGTTAGGAGCTATTGATATTGTCGGCTCAGGCTATGAAGCAGGTATATCTCCGATAAATAAGGAGAAGTGTGAGTCCTGTGGTGAATGTATCAAGGTTTGTCCCACCGGGGCCTTGACGGAAAATCTGAGCCGGTACAAGGGGCGCACCTGGATGGTAAATCGTGTGAAGACCACATGTGCCTACTGTGGATGCGGTTGTCAGCTTGAACTTAATGTGATGAATAACAAGATTATCGGTATCACGACAAAAGATGGTGACGGAATAAATAAGGGTAGTTTATGTGTCAAGGGGCGTTTCGGGTATGAATTCATCGGGAGCGAGGAGCGTCTTACAAAGCCTCTTATTAAACGGGAGGGGAAATTTCACGAGACTACCTGGGACGAGGCATTGGATCTGGTTGCAGAAAGATTGAGTAAGATTAAAGCCGCGAATGGAGGGGATGCAATTGCCGGTCTCTCTTCCGCCCGGTGTACCAATGAAGAGAACTATCTCATGCAGAAGTTCCTCCGGGCGGTTATCGGAACAAACAACATAGACCACTGTGCCCGGCTTTGACACTCCTCTACGGTGGCAGGTCTTGCCGCATCATTTGGCAGTGGGGCGATGACAAATCCCATCGCCGATGTCCTGAAATCGGAGGTCATATTAGTAACGGGAAGCAATACCACGGAATGTCACCCGATCTTTGCCAACTACATAAAAGAGGCGGTTCTAAGAAAAGGGGCAAAGTTAATCGTTGTAGATCCAAGAAAGATAGATTTAGTTGACTATGCAGATATCTGGCTCAGACAGAAACCGGGTACCGATATTGCCTGGATCAACGGGTTTATGCATATTATTATTAAAGAGAATTTGCAGGCATCTGAATATATAAAGGAGAGAACAGAAGGTTTTGACGAGTTCAAGGCCGCTGTCGAAAAATATACCCCCCAGTATGTTTCCGATATTACAGGTATACCAGCTTCAGATTTAATGGAGGCAGCCCGCACATACGGGAAGGCAAAACCGGCGTCAATCTTGTATACGATGGGCATTACCCAGCATATAACGGGGACGGACACTGTCAAATCCCTGGCAAATCTGGCCATGCTCTGCGGCAATGTCGGCGTTGAAGGGGGAGGGGTCAATCCCCTCCGGGGACAGAACAATGTTCAGGGGGCATGTGACCTTGGCGCCCTGCCCAATGTTTTTACAAGCTATCAACCGGTTAGCAGTGAGGAAGCGAGGGAAAAGTTTGAAAAGGCATGGGGTGTGAATAATCTCCCCCGCGCACCAGGACTTACAGTTACCGAGATGTTTAGCGCTGCCGAAGAGGGGAAGGTAAAGGCGATATATATCATGGGTGAGAACCCGCTCCTGTCTGACCCGGATATGAATCATATAGAACATTGCCTAAAATCGCTGGAGTTTCTCGTGGTCCAGGATATATTTCTCACAGAGACGGCGAAATACGCCGATGTTGTCCTTCCTGCCGCATCCTTCGCCGAGAAGGAAGGGACCTTCACAAATTCTGAAAGAAGGGTCCAGCGTGTAAGGAAGGTTATCTCTCCACCGGGGGAGGCGAGAGAAGACTACCGGATAATCTCTGAGTTGTCCGGAAGGATGGGGTACCCGATGGGTTATAAATGTCCAGAGGATATAATGGACGAGATCCGCAGGGTAACTCCGAGCTATGCCGGTATAACTTACCGGCGTGTTGAAGGGGATGGTATTTTCTGGCCCTGTCCCGATGAAGACCATCCGGGAACACCGATCCTCCATACAGAAAAATTTGTGAGGGGGAAAGGGCTATTCTTTGCCATTGATTACAAACCACCCGCTGAACTGCCGGATAAGGAGTACCCATTCTTGCTTACCACAGGAAGGGTATTGCAGCATTACCATACCGGCACAATGACCCGTAAAGGGAGAGGACTCAATATGCTTTATCCTGAGCTTCTCGCGGAGATAAACACGGATGATGCCGTGCATCTGGGTATCGGCTCCGGTGAGTTTGTCCGTATCGCATCCCGCCGCGGGGATATCAAAGTAAAGTCCTTGATAAGTGAACGACCAGGCAGGGGGGTTATCTTTGTTCCCTTTCATTTCAGTGAATCGCCGGCAAACATGCTCACGATAAATGCCCTTGACCCGGTGGCGAAGATTCCCGAGTACAAGGTGTGTGCAGTTAAGGTGGAAAAGGCGTGAAGACATGCATATCAGGAGTCAGGAGTCAGAAGTCAGGGGTCAGAATGAAAATAATTTTCTTCTGACTTCTGACTTCTGACTCCTAAGTATACTATAGGTCATAAAGAGTTTCGTTAACACGTGGCTCTGGTCGTTTCTTCCCCTTTCTTGTCCTGGCCTCCAGGAGAAAAGGTTCTTCCTCTCCCAGTAAATCTCCCATTTCCTCTTCGATCTTCTCAGGGTCTTCCCCCCTTTCCATACGGGAGAGGGCATCCTCCATTCCCGGCCCCAGATTAAGACCCGTGGCGTCAGAGAGTTTCCTGAGCAGCATGGCTGCCTGACGGGGGTCGCCTTCGACGATTTTCTCTGCCTCACCGGCCAGCATGGCCATTGCTCTTTCCATCTTCGCTTCGTCAATGGGGGGAAGGTCATCGCTTACCTCATCTTTTTTTCCTGAAACCCTGGCAAATACAGACATCTGGCGTTTTAAGCTGACTGCTCTGCATTTCGGACAGTGGGGGACCTTTTGGGTGTTGACGGACCTGGAGAAAAAGTTGTAAACTGTGTTGCATTTTTTACAGTAAAATTCATAGATTGGCATTGCCTGACCTCGCTAAAAAATTCAATCTTCCCTTTCTCTTGTCAGAAGGGGTAATTGCAAAAGTCTAATTCTGGTAGCCGCAGGCTTTAGCCTGCGTTTTGTAACATATTGAAAACAAAGAGAACACGCAAACTAAAGTTTGCGGCTACATTTTAATTTCAAGACTTTTGTAATTACCCCAGAATATTATCAATTTTCTCAAGAACCTCCTCAACTGTGTTAACGGCGGTAAAATCGGAATCTGACGGAACTGCAAAAGAAGGGCAATGGAGTCCGATCACCGGCGTTCCGGCTCGTAAGGCAAGAGCGATTTCCGATAGGGTGCCTGCACCACCGCTTAAGGCTACTAAGATATGAGGTGTCTTTGCATTGATTACATTTCTGGCATCATTCATCCCCGTATAGATGGCGATGTCAACAAATTCGTTCGGGTACTCATGAAGAGGGGTGCTTCTCTCATTGGGAAGGATACCGAGAACGAGGCCACCGGCCCGGTAGGCTCCTTCAGAAACTGCCTTCATTAAACCGGGCCCTCCGCCTGTAAGCAAAACATAACCCCGCCTGGCAATGGCTTCTCCGAGATGCCGGGCTTCGTTCACAACAGCATTGTCATCTTCATGACTTCCCATTACCCCGATAATAAATGGTTTTCTGGAAACTAAAATTTTTGGCATAGGGCTTTCCTTTTCTATGGTCTTAATCTGTAATAATCATGGTACCGGTTTCTTCGAAATTTTCGCAGGGAACAGACGGCAAATTGTCCCTATTTCGCTTTGATTCCGATGAAAAGATAAGTAATGCCCATAGTAAGGGAGCATGTCTTTACCTTTGTGAGACCGGTTTCCTCCATGAGTACGGAAAAATTATCCGGCGTGGGGAAATTCATAATGGAGTCAGCTAAGTAATAGTAGGCAGCAGGGTTTGAGGAAAATAACCGCGCAAGCGAGGGAAGTATTTTACGGAGGTAAATACGGTAAACACAACGTAACAGTGTATGGCGGGGGAGTATCATTTCCAGTACCATTACCTGACCGCCGGGTACCACGACCCTGGTCATTTCCCTGAGTGCTTGCATCTTGTCTGGAATATTCCTGATGCCAAAAACAATTCCGGCGACATCAAAACTGCACGCAACAAAAGGGAGGCTGAGGGCGTCACCTTTAATAAACCGGATATTTTGAGAGAGGTGTCTTTTTTCAACCTTCCGGCATGCCTGGCCGATCATCTCCTTTACAAAGTCAAGCCCTGTCACGTGGATGTGCGGATAGAGGGAGGCGGCAGCGATAGCAAGATCACCGGTTCCACACGCCACATCAAGGAAACGACTGGTCTCAAAGAAGCGCATCTGCTTTACGGTAAAACGACGCCATGCGATATCGCGCCGAAGGCTTAAGAAATGATTGAGGAAGTCGTATTTACCGGTAACGGTACTGAAGATATCCTTAACCATGACTATATGTTCGTCTTCCGTTGCTTCCGATACTGAAGGATATGTTCTTTTCATTCACCTGTACTCCGTAATACGCTCCCGAATATCCTGCATCATTTGATAAGATGTTCTCTAATTATGGCCAGAAGCCATCTGGAAGTAGTCGGGCGATCACGGGCGTAGCCCGCGCCCGACAAGCAAAATGCGGCATAGCGGCATTTTGCTTGTCATTTTTGGCACAAGAGAAGCCCCATAGGGTTTGGACGTTAGCCTTTTGTGTCATGTTATCTGCCGTTGCGGGCAATCAATAAATAGAACCGTCCCCTTTTCACCATTTTCAGTTTTTCCTAATTTAGTCACCTCTCCCAGTTTTCAATGAATCCCCTGAATTCTTCATCCGATAAATGGCTTTCCTGGAGGGCTTTTGCTAGTTCAGCCTTCTTTAAACTGTCAGGGTTAGTACTTCTGAGTATCTTGCTGATTTGTTCAATATCTCTGTTGGAAAGTTGAAAGAGATAAAACCTTGCGAAATTTCTACCGAATCTAACCGTTTTGCTTTGTTTCAGTACATTCACGAGGGTGTCATAATACTGAACGGTCTGTTTGTCGGTCCAGCGATTTCTAAATTCCGGCGACGTCCGGAGACCATATAAAACGCCGTTAATTGTGATTTGATAATTTTTCATTTCTACACTATACAGCGGTTTTATATATCTTCCATAGGCAATGACCGCCCCACTGTTTATCGTCTCTGATTTTGATGTCATGTACCATTGAATCGGCAGCTCTTCCATCTTGTCTGTAATTAAGAATCTTTTAAGCCCCTCTTTGCATTCCATAGCCTTTTTGTCATAAAAATGTCCGATATAAATACCGTACTGCGTGGGATAGATTCTGGTAGTCCTCGGCGACAGTGGCACTTCACCGCTCAATATTACAGGGATGTTTTTCAGCATCTCCTGTTTTTCATGATAGGCTGCCTCGTCATATTTTTTCACAAGGTCTTTATCGTAATCAATCAGGATAAAGTAGTTGGCACATTTGGTTATTTCGGGATTGGATGTTCTGGCACGCATATCTTCCATAACAAAAGCCTTAAGCCTGATTTCTCTATTTTTTGGGTTCTCGGGATTTTTATTTATAATCTCGCTTAATTCCCCGACCGTGTATACCTTATCCTCGGAATCCTTTACCTTTTGTGCACTGACTTTAATAAAGCGGAAAGACCTTAGTATCTGCGCATAAATCTGCTTATGCCTCTTTAACTCTCGATCACTGGGATTGTTTCCTGTAAAATCGATGGAATAGATGTATCCCCTATAAAGTGCGACAATGTTAATCCCCTCGTGGTCAAATCCAAAGATAGAGAGCCTTTTTGCGGGCTTCCCATTTAGCCTTACCGCCGATATTTTCTGTATTAAACTTCCACCTGAAATGTCCGTTGGTTCGTTCTTCCCAATCCATTGCGCAAGGCTTACGTTTTCAGGATTTGATATAACTGCTATCTGAAATTCCCCCTGCCAACTACCATAGTCTTTCTCCAGAAAGGTTACCTTCTGCATCTCATTATCAAATAGGACATCTCCAGCCCAACCGGTTTTGACCCATGGTTTTGCCTCTACTACTTCCCAGCCTTCAGGATATTTTATTTCATAGCCGCATTTTTCATTTTTATAGGTCTGCCATTTATGTCTCTTAATTGATGGAGAGGTTTTTTTCTGGTAATTATTGTCTTCCTTATGCTCTATCTGAACAGAGGGCATGGGGAAGACGCCCTGAACTTCCCTGTCCTCTGAAGATAGGGCAATTTTGGGCCCGCTGCTCCAGAGACCAATAGCAAACGCAACAGCCATTACCACAATACCCGTTCCCAATTTACGAAGAAGATATACAACAATACTCAAAAGTGAATAAAGGGAACGGTTCTGTTTTTCTTTCATTTTTCCCTCATTTAACCACAATTTCCTGCCCCTCGTTCAAGGCTAAAAGAAGTGTGAAGCATTTGGATGTCAATCTTTTAGCCTGTGTTAGCTGCCGTTGTTTTGCGATTCGATTGATGACCGTCCCTATGTCTATCTGCCTCGGACATTCAGTTGGGTCTTAGCCTATCGGGTAAAGAGACTATTCTGGGTCGCCAGGCACAACCTTTTTAGTGTTACAATCTCTTGGATGCTTTGGGCATTGCCATACCTTACCTCTCCCTCGTTGAACTATTCGGTAACTGGTTCGACCGTCAACTTGACACAAAGGAGCTTTCCGAAAAGGTGGTCGTTCATCTATATCTCTCAGATAACCTTCACAGTTAGGATTTGTACACCCAACTTTCATTGCTTGATGATCCCACATACCGTGTTGCTGACGTTGATTAACAACTTGGGTCGGATGGCCGCATATCGGGCAGGAACGAGAAGCTCCGTCCTCATGGACTGCTGCCTGACGGATATGTTTTGCCTGCATGAGATTCAGACAAATCTCTGCGTATTCAGGGGCAAGTAGCCTGTGAATTTCCTCAGAGCGACCGCGGTTGCTCGACCAATTCATACTGCCAGTATACACAATACGTTCGTCGATTATCACATCCTTCCCGTGAACTCCACTTGCTGTTACAACAACAGCGCCGCGGCTTCGAAGGTGCTTGATAACCCCTTCGACATATCCTCTGTTATGAACCTCAGTCAAGGGTGGTGTCACAATCGTTACCTTTACACCTCGGGCAAGTGCTGCAGCGAATAGTGGCTCGATTCTTGGCCAGCGATATTCGCCGAAATAGGGTGCCAAGGCAAAAATGGAGTCTGATGCGGCATTGAGATCCATTGAGAAGCGCGGGAAGAATGACTCCTCATCGAGGTGTTCGAATGCATACCCTCTCTCAATCGGCGGGACGTTCCATCCTGTTTCATGAACGAAACGATCAAATATGCGTTGAAATGCTTCAAGTTTAACTAATTGGACTGCCGAAATTAGGTCTGCGTGGTCTTTTAAGAACTCCCACAATTGGCCGAGACCGCTCGCAGGCATGGCATGCTTGTTCAGCCACTCGGAGGAACCGATAAGGACAAATTTGTTTTTTGCCCGAGTAACAGCGACATTTAGAAGTCGTTTTACATCGTTCACGAGATTTATATCTCTCGGGGTGCAAAGGCGGGCAGCCCAATATGGCTCATCTAATACTGAATCGAAGATGATTAGGTCGGCTTGCCCACCTTGGAATGTGTGGACTGTGCCTGCGACGACCCATTGTTCCAATCCCATGTCTTTTACAAGTTTTGAGAGAAGCCGACGTTGCGCGGCAAACGGTGTGACGATGCCAATTGGTGGTGGTTCAGGTGGCTTTGGTAATTTTGCCGCAGCCAATGCCGCAACTTCAACTGCGACAGTTGCGGAGTAGAAGTTGAAGCGGCTGAGACTTCCGGGTTGCTTTCCAGACCAACAGTGCAAATCAGCGGTGTCAACAATGAGAAGAGGTTTTAATGGAAGAAAATCCAGCCACTGTGGCGTAGGCCGGTTCTTGACTTTGTCATGATCATCTAACACCAGGCCAGCTTGTCTGTAGACTAAATGACGGGCAACCTCAGCAATGTCCGGAACCATTCGCCGCTGAACTTCAAGCTTCGTCAGAACGGGACAATTCTCGGCGGGCTTCAAATCTCGCGCAACCCCGGCGTGGTAGAAGGTATCTCTGCCAAGGCGTACATTACTAACTTCGGTGTCACTTCGAACGATTGGGGGAAGTTGAAGGAAGTCGCCAACAAGGATTACACGAGAGGTCGCACGCCCTGCCGCAAGAAAGATCAATGGCGGGAGAGCCATAGAGATTTCGTCTACAATCACTGCGTTGAAAACTTGTCCGTCAAGTTCTTTTCCAGTGTAAGCCTTTGTCAGCGTACAGAAAATGGCACGAGCTTCGGCAATGGTCTTCTGTTCAAGTTGGGAAATCTCATCTTGAAGAGAGCGGATTCTCTCTTCAAGTGGATTCAGTTCGACTGCGAGGGTTGACAGTTCCCCTTCAATAATCGGTCGCGGCAAAAGCTTTTCACATACAACTTGCTGACTGAGCAATGCAGATTCGATCTCTTTAGCCAATCGCACTTTTTTCTCAACCTCGTTTTGCAACAGTGTACGGTCCGTCTCAGCCTTTTGAAGTTGACTTTCCGCATCACGTAACGCTCGAGTAGCACGTTCGACTTTCATCGTTCTGCGAAACCAAGCACGTTGTGCTCGTTCAAGCTCTGCACGTCGTTGGTTTAGGAGTTCTTTATATACGCTGAGTGCTGACTCGGACTGGAGTATCTGCGTTTCGAGTTGCTTAATGGTCTCTCTTGATGAGTTCAAACGTGTTGTAAACTCGGAAAGCATATCCCACTCGGAAATCTGTGCTTGATACATGGCACGTCTATCAGCAAGCGGCTTAGCTTTGGCTTCCAGCCGAGCGATTTCCGAGAATAGGCTCCGTGCCCTACAGTCCACTACTTTATCGAGTCTTACACTATCAGGAATTTTTCGGTCGGGAGTTAGCCCAATACGAAGCACCTTGCCAGCAGTTACGGTAGGATGAGCTGCAAGTGGGCCAGCTTTGTTCGTCTCAGATTTGACCGCCTCATAAAGGGATTGGTCAACCGCCGCATGTGTGTGACTAGAGACGAGAACCCTCTCTCCAGCCTCAATGAGCGCTGTGACGAGATAGGCAATTGTGTAAGTTTTGCCCGTTCCCGGCGGGCCCCAGATGAAAGTCACGGATGAACCGCAGGCTTGCTCAACTATGCGTCGATTCTGCCCTGATAGCTTGACGAGTGAAGTTGAACTGGGCAATGTGGCAAAACGTACGCTTGCGTGTTGAGGATGAAAGACCGTTGTTGCTAGTGAACCAATACTGGACGGTCTCGCCGATTGAGATTCAAGCACCTCAGCAAGGCGTCGTAGTAATGCCGTATCGTCAATAACGAGCATAGCCCGATGGATTCCAGGTGGTAGCGGTGTACCTTCTATGCAGACGTCAATTCGGTTCAGCTGTTGTCCGGTTACCGCTGCTGCGTACTCCTCACTTGCAGTCTTGAGTTTGCCTGTAGAGTCCTCTGGTATTCGAGTACCATCTGCGATGATAAAATGATAGATAGCTTTGGTAGCACTCACAACCTGGATGAGTTTGCCCGAAAGAAGCTCATAGCTTTGAGCGTTACCGTTTTTCTCAAGTGCAGACACTTCACTACGCACGCCTTCGGCAAACCAGGATGCGAGACCTGCGGCATCCCTCGGAAGTGAATTATTGTTGTGTGTCATTCTGTTTGGTTCGTTTTCCAAAGTCAGTTTGATACGCTGCAAGCAAAACAATGGCGCCCGATAAGCAAAATGCAGCTACGCTGCATTTTG
>JASEGZ010000011.1 GCA_030018935.1 Syntrophales bacterium | reverse complement strand
ATGTCGGAAACTCTCTACCTAAGGTTGCGTGCGCCTGTGCTCTACTCGACCGAAATTCACGGTCAAAAAAAGGTGTAATTTCTTCATATTCATAAACCGAAGAGGGAATAACAATGCAGACAGTAAAACAGGAGGTCAATAACCTTCTTACCCGCTTACCGGATGATTGCTCTCTGGAGGATGTCCAGTATCACCTTTATGTCCTTCAAAAGATTGAACGTGGGCTGAAGGATGCGGAAGAGGAAAGAGTTTACACACAAGAAGAGGTTGAAAAGCGGATGGCAAAATGGCTCGGAAAGTAATCTGGTCTTATGAAGCCACTGATGACCTTGATGCCCTTGCCGAGTATATAGCAAGGGACTCCTCTTTTTACGCCGCAGCATTTACCCAGCAGATTTTGGACACAAGCCGTTCCCTCAATGAGTTTTCAGAAAGAGGACGCATTGTTCCAGAGCTTGGCAATCCTAATATTCGAGAACTCCTAATAAGAGATTATCGCCTCATTTACACAGTATAGAACAATCTCGTGTTGTAATGCTGGCTCTTGTTCATGGAGCCAGAGATTTAAAGACGTTATGGGAGAAAGAAAATAGAGCTTGACCGTGAACTGCGCCTAACGGGTACGTAAGCGCTATCGAAAAATCAACACCACAGTGGCGACATTGCCCTTTGTCACAAGATTTGAAAAAGCATCAAATCTTGCGCCAACCCTGACAGGGCGGGCAACGTCGTTTACGCTTGAACGTTAGCCAAAACCAGCCCTGAGGAGAGCAAAGGAAGATGGAGGTCGAAGATGGACGGACAACTGATCAAGGAGCTGCTTGCGTTTGAAGCCGATCACACATGGATCAATGAAAATGGCGAGCACATGGTGAAGGCTATTAGAATCATTTTCATGGGTGGTTTCTTCCTTGCAATTCTTGGTTAATCAGTGCTCACATCTGTCGGAGTAGTATTAAAAGGCCATTCATATAAAGGCTCGAGATATACTTGAAACAAATACCTGAACATATTACAGTTGAAAAGATTAGTTTTACGGACAACAGTATTCTCAAAAACCTGTTTGGTGAACATGACAGAAACATAAAGCTCATCGAAAGATTAGAACGGGTCAAGGTAGGTATACGGGGGAATGACATCTCTATCTCCGGCGATGTTCTCGCCGTTGCGCTGGTGAAAAACCTTCTTGTCCAGCTCTATGCCATCATGAAAAAAGGATATCCCGTCTACCCCGCCGACATTGATTACGCCCACAGGATACTCTCCGAAAACAGCAGGGCAGACCTGGAGAAGATATTTCTGGATACGGTCTTTATCTCATCAAAAAAACAGATTATCACACCGAAGAGCATTGCCCAGAAGCTCTATATTGATTCCATCAGGAAGTATGATATGGTTTTTGGCATCGGCCCGGCGGGGACAGGAAAGACTTATCTGGCCATGGCCATGGCTGTATCTACTCTCCTCGAAAAAAAGGTGAACAGGATTGTCCTGACAAGGCCCGCCGTTGAGGCCGGTGAAAAACTTGGTTTTCTGCCAGGTGACCTTTCCGAAAAGGTTAACCCCTATCTCAGGCCGCTGTATGATGCCCTTTTTGATATGATTGATTTTGACAGGTCATCCGCCCTCATCCAGAAGGGAGTCATCGAGGTTGCCCCCCTTGCCTTTATGCGGGGACGGACTTTGAATGATTCTTTCGTTATCCTTGATGAGGCCCAAAATACAACTTCAGAACAGATGAAGATGTTTCTGACGAGGCTTGGATTTGGTTCAAAGGCCGTCATCACGGGTGATGTTACCCAGATTGATCTCCCGTCTGATAGAATATCCGGCCTCATTGAAGTGGAAAAAATTCTGAAGAAAATAGAGGGAATCAGGTTTGTCTATTTCTCGGAGATTGATGTGGTAAGACATCACCTTGTCCAGGATGTGATAAGGGCTTATAATCATCTGGAGCGGGGAAAGGGAAAAAATATAAATCGGGAATCATATCGGGAATCATAATGAATTTTATTGTTATCATCACAAACAACATTTTAAATATCTTTAAAAGAACAGCGAATCGAATTAACATTGTTCCTGAATTTGCCAGAAACACTGTTTTTCAAAGGTGGGGCATCGGTATTTGTTTGAGCTTTATTTTATCCTTGCTACTCACACCCCATATTCACTTTATTCACCCCCATTATAAAGTCGGCTCAATTGTCTCTAAAGACATAAAGGCCGATCGTGATTTTCTCGTTGAAGACCGGGTCTCTACAGACCAGAAAAGGATGGAAACTCTCAAAGGTACCATGTCGCTCTATGACTACGACAGCGATACCGCTTCCCAGTTGACGGCAAACCTGAATAATGCTTTTTCACTGATAGGAAAAGCATACCATGGCAAGGATAAATTAATTGACGTCACATCTCAGGTCGGTGGACAGGAACTCTCAAGACAGACAAGGAAAGATTTTGAGAAGGCATTGGGAATAACGCTTACGGACGACGAATTTAATATTCTCCGAAAATACATGTTTTCCCCCGAGGTTGCAAGTAAAACCTCTAAACTGATTACCGCCGTTTATGACACTGGATTGATCACCGATGCAACCTTTCCAAGATATGATATAGACAGGGGGATCATCATCAGGGACGTGAGAACGCAAAATGAAATAAGTGTTTTGCTGGAAGAAGTACCGTTTCTCCACATAAGGAAGGAAAAGGGCGGAGAAGGTCTTTTAGAGACATGGGAGGGAAGAGGACCTGCAAAAATCTGGCATCTAGAGGACGTTGAGACTATCTTACGGAAAAGGGCAAAGACCATTCTCGGCCGTGATCAGGAGGAGATTAAGAAGGTTGCCGTTTCCCTGGCTAAAAGACTGATCCAGCCAAACCTTACTTTTAATAGAGACGCTACCGAAAAAAGAAAACAGATCACCATGGCAGGTGTAAAACCTGTTTACTTTCAGGTACAAAAGAATGAAATGATTGTGCGCGAGGGAGAGAAGATCAGCCGTACCGACCTGGACAAGCTCGAGGCATTTTATAAGATAGAAGGAGAAAGGAGACTTTCGAGTCTCTCTATTTTTTTGGGTATCTTCCTTACGATCATCTTTCTGACCATCATTTTCTTCCATTTAGCCAGAAACTGGCTAAAAAAAATAAAAGTAGATATATTATTTTTAAGCGCTACCGCTCTTCTTCAGGTTCTCCTGGTAAGAGCTGGAATTTTCATTTCAGAAGCCATTAACCGGGCGTTTCCCTTTTTACCTACAGAGGCATGTTTCTTTGTCATTCCTTTTGCCGTCGGCGCCATGCTGGTTGGTATTTTTATGAACAGGAACATTGCTTTTATTTTTTCGGTCTTTTTGTCTTTTCTTATTACCTTCCTCTTTGATGGTAAGATGACTATGTTCCTCTTCTCCTTCTTTGGAAGCGTTGCGGTATCTTATCATGTTGTAGCTTACAGGCAACGCTCGGCTTTTTTCCGGACAGGTCTTTTTTTAGGCGCCATAAATGGTATGACTATTGTCTTCCTCTCTCTCCTTTCCGGTAGTATTGCCTCCATGGATACGATAATCAAGCTCTTCATGGGTATCCCAGGAGGAATCGTTGCCGGAATTATCGTCGCTGGCATCACCCCCCTTTTTGAAGCCCTTTTTCCCTACACGACAGATATCAAGCTCCTGGAACTTGCCAATCTTAATCGTCCTGTATTCCAGCGGATGATTATGGAGGCTCCGGGTACCTATCACCACAGTATTATTGTAGCATCCATGGTGGAGGCAGCAGCCGATGCCATCGGAGCTAACTCCCTTATGGCTAAGGTCAGCGCTTTCTATCACGACATTGGAAAAATGAAAAAACCTCAGTATTTTATTGAAAATCAGCAGAGCGGGGAGAATAAACATGACAAACTGTCACCCAAAATGAGCAGTCTCGTGATTATTTCCCATGTCAAAGACGGCTGCGAACTGGCAAATAAGATCAAGCTGGGACCGGAAATTATAAACATTATTAAACAACATCATGGAACCAGTCTCGTCAATTACTTTTACGATAAGGCCAAAAAGGACAGGGACCCCTCTATCAGGTCGCTGTCAGAAAGCGATTTTCAATACCCGGGGCCGAAGCCTCAAACCAAGGAAGCGGGACTTGTTTTGCTGGGTGATGTTGTGGAAGCCTCGTCACGAACTCTGTCAAATCCTGCTCCTTCGCGAATCAATCATCTCGTCAGGGAAAGAATAGAAAGAATCTTTATGGATGGTCAGCTTGATGAGTGTGAATTGACCCTGCGTGACTTAAACAAAATCGCCGAAACCTTCGCGAGAATCCTCAACGGTATTTTCCATCACCGTATCGATTATCCTGACTCGATCATCCGTGACAATGGCAGCAGGAAATTAAACAATGGCAATATTGATCGAAAATCGGCAGAGAAGAATAAAGATAGACCTCCGGCGGGTGCGGCGGGTACTAAATAAAATCCTGAAAACGCTCAATTGTGAAGATAAAGAGATCAGTTTACTGTTTGTCGATGACGAGGGCATCAGGGATATAAACAGGCGTTTTCTGAACAGGGACTGCCCCACCAATGTGATCTCGTTCTCCATGTCGGAGGGTGAATTTGGTGACATTAATCCCCATATCCTTGGTGACATTGTTATTTCAGTAGAGACAGCCCTTAGAGATGCCCGGGAAGCTGCTGCCGAATTGGATGATGAACTGGATTTTCTCATGATTCATGGTATACTTCATCTTTTAGGGTACAATCATGAAGATACCGGGGAAGACGAGGCAAAGTGCGTGGAAAACAAAGAAAGAGAACTACTTTTTATATTGAAAGACAGTAAACTGGGGAAAAAGTTAGGCTCCCTCCCCCGCCGGTGATGCGGGGCCTGTACCAAAGTGCCCCCCTCCTCATTCAGTTGATTCTTCCTTATTCAAATACAGAGTCTGTGTGGGATAGGCAAAGACGATCCCTTCCTCTTCAAAACGGCGAAAGATTTCCATGTTGATGGCCTGATGGAGATCCATGTAAACATTGTAATCCGGGTTCTTAACCCAGTAGACGATCTCGAAATTTAATGATGAGTTTCCGAACTCCTTGAAATGAGCCCGATCGAATCGTGTCTGCTCCTGGGCTTCGATAATCTCCCGGATTATACCAAGGATGATTTTGAGTTTGTCATAAGATGTCTGGTAGATGACCCCGATAGAGAAAATTACACGACGTTCATACATCCGTTTGTAGTTTCTGATGCGACTCTTGAGAAGATCGGCATTGGAAAAGATGAGCTGCTCACCGGAAAGACTACGGATGCGTGTGGTTTTAAGACCTATCTGTTCGATGCTTCCCATATATTCATCTACAATGATAAAATCCCCGATTGCAAACGGTTTATCCAACATAATTGACAGGGAGGCGAAGAGGTCTCCGAGGATATTCTGGGCAGCCAGTGCCAGAGCAATACCACCGATGCCGAGACCAGCAATCAGGGTGGTAATGTCCACTCCGAGATTATCGAGGATAAGGAGAAGGACAACCGTCCAGAGGAACAGTCTACCCATGAAACCAAATGCCGCGATTGTCGCTACACTAGCGGCACCCTGTTCCAATGCTAACTTTTGACTTTTATAGCGATTGAGAAAAAAAGAGAGGTAATGATTTCCCCAAATTGCCGCCTGGAGAAAGAAAGCAATGAGGGTCGCATTTCTAAGAAGAGAACTTGCCCTTTCCGGCAGTGACAGGGTGAGTGAACCTGCATAAAGAGACAGAAAAAGGAAAAAGAAGAATTTCGTACTCTTAAGGAGGTCTATGGCAAGGTTGTCAAAAAAAGTCTCTGTCTTTTCAGCAAAAGGGGCCAGGTGCTTTATGATAACTTTTTGCAAGACCTTCAGGGTCGCAAAAATAACAATGGTAACGATAAGGGCGAAAAGCCATGCATTCAGCGTGTTGCCATAGTATGTCATCTTTAGAAAGGGCATCTTATTTTACCTTCTATTGGTACGAGTTACTTCACGATGATGATCTGGCCAGGGGTAATGGTATCTTTACGGGCAAGGTTATTAAGGTCAAGAAGTTCATCAAGGGCGACATTATTTTCCCTGGCGATTTTAATCAGGCAATCCCCCTTTTTGACGGTATATGTTCTCTCAACGGTCTTTACAGAGGCAGTCCTTCTGTTTCGTTTTTTCCTCGTTGCTTTTTTCCCCTCGTCACTGTTGTTACCCTCTCCTTTTTGATACGCGACCATTATGATCTGACCAGATTTGAGCATATTCCCTTTGAGCCGGTTTATCTTTTTTATTTTGGAGACGGTGGTATCAAAGCGCTTAGCCAGGGATAAAAGTGTATCACCCTTTTTCACCCTATATCTCGTGAGCTCCTCAGTGACCTCAGGTTGTTGGTCTGCCTTTATCCTAGCATAGCGATAGCTACGAATGGGTATGTTTAAGTATTGACCTACCCTAATTCCTCGACATGATAGGTGATTATAGGCTCTGATTGCCCTGACAGAGGTTTTGTATCTTCGGGCAATAGAAGAAATCGTCTCTTTTCGTTTTACACGATGTTTGATCAGAACTGGTCGGATAGAAGCAGAGACAGGAGCGGGTTTCTCCCAGCGGGGAATTTCATCACCAACCAGAGCGAATTCTTCCGCTACCTCCAGGGGGACTTTCAGCTCATATTCCCGGTCGGGGGTAATTTTATGCCTCAGTTCAGCATTGAGGGTGTTTAATAACTCTTCTGAGATGTTAAGGTGAAGGGCGATATCCTGCAATCGCATCGGTTTATATGTCTTTACCCATTCGTATGGGGGAGGAACAGGCAATTCTTCGTCTTTTATCAGATCAATACCGTACTTCTGGGGATCTTTGATGATATGCAGAGTGGCGAGAAAACGGGGAACATACCGCGCCGTTTCATTTGGGAGCTGGTGGTAGAGATCCCAGAATCGGTCGAGATAATTCAGGTGTTGACTTGATATGACTCTAAGTACCCTACCCTCCCCGCAATTGTATGCCGCCAGAACGGTCAGCCAGTCACCAAACATGTTATGGAGTTCCTTAAGATAGGCGATAGCTGCTCTTGTTGAGCTTTCCACATCCATCCGTTCATCCACCCATTCGTCTCTGTTCAAGCCATATTTATAACCCGTTGACGAGATGAACTGCCACAGACCAAGGGCCCTTGCACGCGAGAAGGCAGAAATCTTGAAACCGCTCTCCACAAGAGGGAGCCAGGATAGTTCTTCGGGTAATCCCGCTTTTTTCAACTCTCTCAGAATAATTGGACGGTAGAGTCCTGAACGTTTATAGGATTGGATAAAAAAATCCCTTTCTATGGTCTGAAAATTTCGTATCTCTTTTTCCACATCTGCATTCATGACAAGAGGTATCTCTCCACGTTTTCCGTTGGTGAGTGTTTGTCTGGAGGTATAAATGACTAAAATCTGCTTTGCTATCAACAGGCGTAAATCATCTTTCTGCCGGGCTATCTCAGGATGCCCGTCAGTGTCCAGGAGGAGAGCATAGGCCTGATCCAGCAGATTAAGGGCACTTTCAAGATCACCTTTTGCCCAGTAATTCTGGGAGCCATTCAGTAATTCAAGAGCTTCTTCCATGATCGCTTCTTCGGTTTCCTCTTGCTGTTTATTGGCGTCTTCGGAAGAGGTAATATTTATTTGTTTCGGGCGTCTGTTAGCTTCGATTGCCTCCGTCTGTTTATGAATCTCCTCTCGTTCTTTTACGACTGCTTTTGTTTCAGATGTACATGGGGACTCCTCAACGGCAGGTTTTTTTCCTGCAGTACCCGCGAGAGATGACCGATCTTCAGCCTCACTTTGTGTATAGCTATAGAGAAAAACGCACATGGAAACCACGAAAAAGATAAAATAGATCCTTAGTTTCGGCATGGTTCTGATCTCTCCTTTCTGTGTTTTGAGGCTATTTTTTATCTTCCCCTATGATGAAAAATTATTTATTGCAGCAGATAGGCTTCGATAAAGTCATCTATATCGCCGTCCAATACCCTGCCTACATTCCCCACTTCTAAATTTGTCCTGTGATCCTTCACCTTTCTGTAGGGATGAAGAACATAAGAACGGATCTGGCTTCCCCAGGCGATCTCTTTTTTCGACTTGTTCAATTCGTGTAACTTTTCGCTTTGTTCCCGGAGCTTCAGCTCATAGAGCCGAGACCTTAAGAACTTCATTGCCATGGCCTTATTCTTATGCTGGGACCGTTCATTCTGGCATTGCACTACTATCCCTGTGGGTAAATGGGTAATTCTGACGGCAGAGTCGGTCTTGTTCACATGCTGACCTCCCGCCCCCGTAGAACGATAGGTATCAATGCGCAGGTCATTCTCATCTATCTCGATGACGATTTTATCATCCACTTCCGGATAGACAAAAACAGAGGCGAAGGAGGTATGTCTCCTGGCACCGGCATCAAAAGGAGATACCCGTACAAGACGATGGATACCGATTTCTGCCCTGGCATACCCGTATGCGTATGTTCCCTCCAGGGTCAAGGAGACACTCTTTACGCCGGCTTCCTCTCCTGGTTGATAATCAATGATAGTGGTAGAGAATCCCTTTTTCTCAGCCCATCTTAAGTACATGCGTAAAAGCATCGCCGCCCAGTCCTGGGCCTCTGTACCGCCGGCACCAGCATGAATCGTCATGATGGCATTCATGTGGTCCTGTTCGCTGCCCAGCATCATCCTGAGTTCTTCATCACTCACGAATAACCTCAGTTTATCCAGATCACGGCCAATATCATTTAGTGTCTCTTCGTCATTTTCTTCACGGGCCATCTCGAAAAGCATCTCCAGGTCATTCAGGGCGCTTTTCTGTCTCTTCCAGTTAGCGACGATCGTCGTCAACCTGTTTTTTTCCTTCAGTATTTCACTGGCTTTTTCAGGATCAGTCCAGAAGTCTTCCTTTAACGAACACTTTTCCATTTCTTTGATTTGCAATTCCTTGCCTGTAATGTCAAAGGCAGTTTCCGAGACGTTCGATTCTCTTCTTTAAATCTGCAATGGCCTCAGTTAATTCAAGCATATTGTCTTCTCCTCTTCAATGAAGTTAAAAAAATTACTGACAGAAATATCAGGCAAGTGTAAACAAAAACATCCCCGTATATCGTATAGAATGTCTGTTTGTCAATAAATTTAACCATTCCCCGCAGGGCTGATCTTTTAAACAATCCTGTTTGAGAGATAAACTCTCCTGTGGGATCAATAATGGCGCTGATTCCCGTATTTGCGGCTCTGACGACATAGAGGCGGTTTTCCACTGCCCTGAATGCCGTCATGGATAGATGTTGAAAGGGGGCTGATGTCCTGCCAAACCAGGCATCATTGGTTATATTCACAAGCAGGTCTGCTCCCCTTTTTTTATATGTCCGGCTTGCCTCAGGGAATATCCCTTCGTAACAGATCAGGACGCCCACTTTACGACTGTCCATTGACAAGGGGTAAAATCCCTTTCCTGCACCAAAGTCTCCTACACCCACCACCAATTTACCGATAAAGGGAAACAGTTTCTTTAAGGGTACATACTCGCCGAAGGGTACCAGATGAACCTTATCATATCGTCCGAGGATCTTTCCTTCAGGGGAAAGGAGAAAAGCACTGTTGAAAGAGGATAGTTTACCCTCCTCCCTCTGATAGCTGGGACTTCCGAACAGCAGCCAGTCAGCGGGTACCTTTGCAACATCCGTCACTTTTCTATGTAAATCGTCCATATCCTGAAAATAAAAGGGCACGGCGGTCTCCGGCCAGACGATTAATCCTGATCCTGATGGTGACATCTGAAGGGACAGTAATTTGTAGACGTTCAAAGTCTCATCCTGGTACCGGGGATTCCACTTGATACTCTGATCAATATTTCCCTGAATAAGGGCAACTTCCATTGCTTCTGCTTCCCGTAGATCCTTCCTGATTTCTTCGATGCGCAAGACGCCATAAAAATAGCAGATCAAGACCAGGGCACATCCTGCCGTAACTTCCACGAGCAGGCGCTTTCCCGACCCCTGACTGCCGATCGCTGACCGCCGATATGATAACAAGTCATAAAAAACAACATTAATCAAAACGATGAGAAAGGTAATCCCATAGATGCCGGTTATGTCAGCCACCTGGATCATGGGACCACATAAGTATTGCGAGTAAGCCAGGTTCTCCCAGGGAAAACCGGTAAGCAGATGAGACTTGCCATATTCGAGGCAGGTCCATAAAAGAGGCGCCACCAGGATCGGGGGAATACCCCTCTCTTTAAAATAAATGACGCCAGCGGCAAAGAGGGCTATATAGAGACTTAGGTAGGCTGCCAAGAGCACCATGGCGGAGATGCCCACATAATAGGGCAGGTAACCATAGTGCACCACAACAAACGTGACCCAGTAGATGATGCCGATATAGGACACAAGACCGGCAATAAAACCGATAGCCAGTCCCTCTGAGGGGTGCTTCCCTTTCAGGGCATATAAAAGGGGAACAAGGGCGACCCAGGCAAATATCCCCATCCCAAACTTGGGGAAAGAGAGGAAAAGGAGAATCCCGGAGGCAGCAGCTAAAACGAATGCATTTTTATTGATTCCCCGTTCACCGCTCACTGCTCACTCTTCCGATCTTGACCTTGTTCACTGTTCACTCTTCCGATCTTGACCTTTTTAATACTCCGTTCATCGGCCGATTCTATAATCATTTCAAAATTATCTATATAAATCATTTCTCCTGCCACCGGGATTTTTTTGATCATGGAAAGGATCAATCCCCCGAGGGTCTCAAACTTTCCCTCCAAAAACTCGACATCAAAATAATCTTCAATTTTTTCGATCTCCATTCTGCCGTCAACAAGGGTATAACCATCGGCAAGCTCCACAAAGCCCCCTTCTTCTAGATCATGCTCATCGTGAATCTCCCCGACAATTTCCTCTATTAAATCTTCGAGGGTGACAAGTCCCGACGTCCCCCCGTACTCGTCAATCACAATCGCCATGTGGTACTTTTTTTGTTTTAACTCATGGAGGAGAAGATGAATGTTCTTTGTTTCCGGGATATAATAGGGATTTCTGAGGCAGGAGATGATATCGCCCTCTGTTACCGGTTTTGACCAGAATTTAAGGAGGTCCTTCACGTTTAGGATGCCGACAATATTGTCCACATTGCCACTGTAGACGGGCATCCTCGTATGACCATACTTAATGATCAGATCAAGAATCTCTTCAATCGTTGCGTTGCTCCTGATGGCAACGATTTCTGTCCTCGGGATCATGACCTCTCTGACGATGGTATCCCTGAATTCAAGGATACTCTGGATCATCTCGCCTGAGTGGGGATCTATCAGCCCATTTTCCTCCCCCGCGTCAATAATAGACTGGATATCTCTTTCCAGACGGGACTGATCTTTGGCAGAAAATATTCTCCCGATTATTGATGTAATCCTTTTCTTTAAAATATCCTTTTCCCTTATTTAATCTATCTCAAATATGTTTAAAAGTTTAAAGGCTTCCCAGATGAATATAATCCTCAGTTTGTAAAAATTTCTCTTCACTGATCCTTAACCCCTTTTCTATGAGTTCAAGAAGAGCCCCTTTTTCTTCAGGAAGTTTATATCCATCGTAATCCTGTTTTAATAGGTGGGTGAGCTGTCCGGTGGCATTCAAATAGGCGGGATTCCTGAAGTGGTCGAAGCAAATCCTGCTGGTTACATCCAGTCCGGCGATCAGTATTTTCATTTCTTCCAAGCACTCATGAGGCGATAGAAGCTCCAGTTTATTATTCATGTATGCGTCAAACAGGGGTGTACCGGGTAAAGGGGTGAATGGCCTCGACCGTATAAAATCAGGGTTGATTGCGTTCAGTATCCTGGCCGTACTTTCGGCATGTTGCCTGGACATGGCCTTCCCCCCCAAACCGGGCATGATATATTCTGAAAGCTCAATGCCAGCTTCCATGACCTTCCTTCCGGCAACGATATGTTCCTCCGCTGTTACCCCTTTTTTCACCTTCGCTAACAACTCATCATCCCCTGTCTCCAGTCCTATATGTAATCTCGCAAGACCTGCATGAGACAGGTCTTTTAGATCTTTCCCTTTCTTTTTAAATATGGTCTTGGCCCTCGCATAGGAGGTTACCCGTTCCAGAGTAGGAAATCTTTCCCTTAAATATTTGATAATTTCAACCAATCGGGGGGTAGGAATGATAGGGGAATCAGCATCCTGTAAAAAGGCCGTTCTTGCCCCCGAAAGCAGCCAATTGAAGACATTGATAAAACTATGGCTGTTGCCGAGTTGGGGCATCCTTCTGAGGAGAGTGGTTCCCACCGGGGCGCTTATATCGCCAGCATAGCCCAGCTCCCAGGATACATTTTTTATTTCGTCGCAGATAAGCCCTGCCGTATCAATATCGGTCTTAACATCGTCCACAGATCGCATCTGGAATTTTTCGTGATCATACGGTCTGCCGTAGCAGAAGGCACATTGGTTCCACGGGCAGTTTCTGGTAACCCTTATCAGAAGGGAATAACTACCACCTTCACTGGGAGGACGTATGGGCCCTATCTCAAATGAAAGTCCGGCGAGTTTCCCATTTTCCCTATTTAAAGTATCCATATCCATACTATCTCTCTTTCAAAAATTCCCCTTCTCTATTTTCAGGAATTGCATGCCCTCCAGTAAGTTCAGGCGCCCCCCTCTTTTACCATGATTTCTTTTAGTGAAAGAACGATCAGGGGAAGGATTTCCCCCGTATTTCCTTCCAGAAAGAGATCAGATTGGTCGGTGAGGGCACTTCCCCTGGGATTAATCTCAATCAGTAAAGCCCCCGCTGATTTGGCCATTGAAGGGAGAGAGGCTGCCGGGTAAACTACGCCGGATGTACCCAAAATCAGCATGAGATCACAAGCCCTGGCCTCAACCATTGCTTCATTTAGGTCCTGAACTGGCTCTCCAAATGCCACAGCATCCATACGTGTATTCCCACCACAGGAGCAACGTGGAAAATGAGATGCCATCTCCTCGAAAGAAAATCGCTCCATCTTTGCGATATATTCCTCGAAGACCTCAAAAAACGCATTTCGTTCCAGTACCTTCTTTTTACCACATTCGAGACAGCGAAGCCGATAGACATTCCCATGCATTTCGAATACCCGGGAATTGCCCGCCTCCCGATGAAGGTTGTCAACATTCTGGGTGATGACAGCTCTCAGATAACCCATCCTTTCAAGGTCAACCAACGCCTGATGACCTGGATTCGGTCTGGCCGTCTTGATGCCATTTAAAAAGCCCATTAAAATCTGTGGCGCATCCTTGGGGTGTCTGGCCATTACCGCCACTATCCCCCCGGAACTCCCCTCCGGGTATCTGTCCCACAGACCGCCCGGGTCCCGATAGGTTGATATCCCGCTCTCGGCAGAGATACCAGCCCCCGTTAATGCCACGACCCGTCGACATCCAGAGACTAGTCGGGCTGATCTGTCTATCATTTCTTGGCTGATCATGATACCTCCTTCAAGAGAATCTAAATCCTTATTTTAAGGATAGCAAGTTCTTGTCAAATTGTCAAAAAAACACACGGCCAACTATCTCTTCTGGGTTGTCATACCGCGAACTTCATTTAAGTAAACCGCTTTCATGGGTTCCATGCCTTTTTTCATGTAACGATAGATATTCTCCTGGAGAAAAACATAATTATGATTAACAATAACAGCCTGATCCGAGATGGTTTGCCCTTAATCTAAAAAAAAGTTGCTAAAAAAGAAGATTTTTCCTATAATATTAAAAGAGATTTTATCTCAAAAGGAGGTTTAATTAGTTTCCTCTAAAAAATGCGGTTGTTAGGCCGCTGCCGTAGGCACAGAGAAGAAAAGCAGAGGAACAAGACTCTATCTTTGGCGGCATAGACGGGAACCCCACCCGGATTCCCTTTTTATCTTTCGTCTTCTTCAGTTTTCAAAGAGCAAAATCACAACAACGTTTGAAAAGTCCTATTTTTCAGGACGGACTAATTAGAGAAAAGAAGGAGGTAGTGAGATGATGAAGATGACTTGTGACAAGTGTGGCTTTACAGATGTATTTTACACATTCAGATACCTGAGTAAGGCTGGTTGACCAGCTACCGGATGTGCTGACTTCCGGCAGTGTCCCAGGTGTGGGACCACTGGTATATTTTCGAGGGCTGAGGCCTTAGAAGGGGAAGAAGAGGAAATGAAGGAACTCTCTATGAAACTGGCAAGCATCGGGAAAGATGCAGATGAGGCATTGCTGAGAGATGCTAAGGATATTATAGTCGAACTCAGAAGAGCCAATCAGCGGTGGAACATTCTGAAATTGGATGAGTTTCTCAATCAGCGACAAAAGGAACTAAATATAGGCTATGGACGTAGGCTGCCATCCAGTGTGGGTAGTTAATGATGGGGTGAGAAGGTAAAGTATGGGCAATACGAATGAACAAAAGGAACATCCCCCGGTTAAAGGTTGGAAAGGCTGAAAAGTTACCAAAGTACGAAGAATATACCTCGGAAAAGCAATAGAGAAGGAGATCCAGGAAGAACAAACCGTACATTCCCACCCGCCTCTATTAAAGATACTCTTTCAATGTCTGCCCGAATCCCTCCATCGCATTGATGATGGTAGCGTCATCCACACAGTAGGCGATGCGAAAATGTCCTGGTCCCCCGAATCCGCTACCAGGAACGGTAAGGATTTTTCTCTTCTGGAGGGCCCTGACAAATTCAATATCATCTTCGATAGGCGTGCGGGCAAAGAGATAGAATGCTCCCTCGGGTCTGGTAAACTGGTAACCGAGTGAGGAAAGGCCATCACAGAGCATATCTCTCTTTCTTTTGTATTCCTCCACATTGACCCGCTCACCCTGCATTCTGGCCACTATTCTCTGCATAAGGGCGGGTGCATTGACAAAACCAAGTATCCTGTTGCATAGGATCATCCCGTTGATGACCTCTTTGACATCTGCGATTTCCGGATTGACCGCGATGAAGCCGATCCTTTCTCCGGCAAGAGATAGACTCTTGGAATAGGAAGAGGTTATGACGCCGTTTTTACAGGCCGAAAGTATACTCGGCACCTTTACACCGTCATAGACTATATCAGAATAAGGCTCGTCGGAGACGAGGTAAATATTCCTTTCATACACTCTGCATTTTTCCTCAAGGAGGGCGGCCAGCCCCCTTATTGTTGCTTTGTCATACACTTTCCCCGTTGGATTATTGGGAGAATTGATTAAGACAATCTTTGTTTTTTCCGTGAAGGCGTCGCCTATTGCTCCGAGATCAAGGGAAAAATCTTCCCTCGTTTTTACGATCTTTGTGATACCGCCGCTATTGTCCACATAAAACCTGTACTCTACAAAGAACGGTGCGGGAATGATTACCTCCTCGCCTGGATCGAGAAGGGCCTTTAAGATCACGTTTAGCGCTCCCCCTGCCCCGCAGGTCATGATAATGTGTTCAGCGGATAAGGATACACCATGCTCTCTGCTGAGATAGGAAGCGACAGCATCCCTCGTTTCCGGGTATCCGGCATTGGGCATATACCCGTGCATGCCGGGGATATCTTCCCCGGCCACATGCCGGAGTAATTCCTTAAACCGAGTAGGGGGGTCGAGATTAGGATTCCCGAGACTGAAATCAAACACATTCTCCGCCCCATACTGCTTTTTGAGACTGACACCCTCCTCAAACATCTTCCTGATCCATGAAGAGTCGGTAATAAATCCTTGGATTTTCTTAGAAATGGCCACAACGAATTCCTTCTTTTTTTCATACCTTGACATGGTTTCTTTCATTTTTTACCTGAAGTTTTGTAGTCACTACTCAGGAGCCAGAATGAAAGGGAACCTATATCTACACCCACCACAGTGTAAGCCATTCTCTTTACCTTCTTCTTGAATCTATCATTTCGTATAACGCCTGAAGCCTTGTCTCTATCTGATTATCTGAAATCATAGCGGGATCAATCATGTCTCCTTCAACAATTACTCCAGGAATCCCGTACTTTTTATCCAACACATCTATTACATCCGGTTGGGCAAGGTTCATTATCCTGCATGTTTTGGAGGAAAACATGATCAATCCGTCAAGGGAGTAGTCCTCAATCAACTTGCCTATCAAGTCTATTGTTCCCTTAGGGGAGAAGGTATAAATCAGGTGACTTTCCATCCCATAATATAAATCTGCCCAGGTCTCAACCGGATGTTCAGGGTCAATCAGTTCCGGATGAGGGAAAAACTCCCAGGGATATCTTCCACAGAGGACAACGGCGCCATGAGGGATAAATTTGCGCATAAATTTGCCTAAAAACGCCCAGGGAAGCCACCCATCCCAATATAGCCGGTATTTCTCTCCATCCGGGGCTATTGCAGGGATACCCTGTTCTCTCCGCTCTTGTAATTCGTTAAGGAGTCTTTCGTAATAGGCGATACCTGCCGGATTTCCCATCAAATAGAAAACAGGTGCAATACTTACACCATAGTCCCAGAGTGTCCAACGAGAGGGTTTGTCCTTAAAAAATTCCCAACACTGATTTCTGAGGGTGGCTACCTTTTTGAGTATACTTAAGATCTCACTCATTCGATCATAATCGAAGGGCTTTTCGCATACATCTTCAAAAGTCGGTATAACAACCTCTTTAAATTGCCTGTAAACAAATTCTCTTATCCTGGGCATGTCTTCTACATTGAAAACAGCAGGAAGATCAATAGGCAAAACGCGAACTCCAAATCTTCGATGAAGCCCCTCAGCATAATGGGACATCTCCGGGCAGAGGCGACCCGCTATCATCAAATCTGGCATGGGAAGTATTGCCTGTGGATTTATGGGTATCCCTCTGGCTACCGCTTCGCCCATCCCCATGTGAAGGCGATGATATGAACACGTCTCAGGAAGGTCCCCCGCCATCTCTGCCACCCTTAACACCTCTTCTCCTGCCCCTATACCGCCGCAGTATGCGGCATAACCGGCCATAAAGTGGCATTTCATACCCATTGCATAGGCAAATATGAATGTGGGGCCCGATGCCCATGCCACCATCTCTCCTCTTTCCTTGGCTGTTCTCAGGTCAGCCCAGTGTTTATCTACCAACAGCCTGATCTCATTCGTTGTTTTAAGCCTGTTTACTTTATATTGCACATCCATTATACACCCCCTATCATCTCTGCAAATGACTGCAACCTGGTTTTTATCCCTTCCAGAGTCATAATCTCGTGTTCCATCTGTATCATTGTTTCATGTACCCCCTCTTTCTCCATCTTGCTTCTAAAGTCAGGATAATAACAGGCGTGAGGAGGACAGTATTTTACGAGGATACTGATGATACCCCTGGCATTGTTATCCTTCATCTTCTTTATGACCTCATCTCCCCAATGGATATCCCAGACTCCCTTGGTTGGACAGAGAGGGCTTTTGGTAAGATAACGATCCACAAGGGCCTCCATGGGATCACCATTCAGATTGACTTTATTTGCAAAGTATCTTGAACCGATGTAGAGGTCATCGTCAGGGATAATCATTCCCAGATCTTCTATCAGGTCAAGGATGTCAAATTGAAGGGTCTGGCAGAGACAGCCAACGAGGATAACCTTAATCTTTTCTTTTTTTGCTTCCATCGCCTTTTCTTCCATTCCTTTAATAAGCTCTGTCAGCAATTCATTGTGGTCTTCTTTGGGCATCAACATGCTCGACCATACTATCTGCATGACCTCTTTTGCCTTCAAGATCTCCGGTTTTTCCCGCCGCATTTCATAGACCCTTTCCATAAGGCTGCGGTTCTTATTATATATTTCAATACTCTTCTTGAGATTATCATCGCTTATCTTTTTGCCGGTGAAGTCTTCTAATGATGTCTTGAAAGATTCCAATTCTTTTAGTGCAAAATCCCTTGTGGCCTTGCCGGGATAGATGGCAGGAAGGTATAAAACCTTTTGGTAGGCAGGCTTAAAATGTCTCTCCATAATAAAGGGAAACTCTCCCGCCTGCAGGCATTGTCTTATATGGAAGACCAGCCCATCCATAAAATCCAGTTTTCCTCTCACTGCATCATCAACGAAGCTTCTTGTAATACCACAGTCATACGGTGGCACATGAGCATGTCCCCATGTTACCGGTTCGTTGCCTCTCCATATTACTACCGGTATCAGACCGGCGGCGTGGACTATCTCTTCCGGAATGTGCATGGGGAAACAACCAATAATCTTCTTATTCTTACGCTCCTTGAGCCCAGCGACATACCCATAGGGATCTGATGTGGTCTCTGCAATCTTACTCAATATCCTTTCCATACTGCACCCCTTTCTTCTACCTAAGACCCAATACTCTCTCGGCTTTGCCGTGGGTGTTTAATATGTGGTCCACCCGCCACTTACAGAAAGCGTCTGGCCGGTCATATAACTCCCCTCATCGGTAACGAAAAATAACACAGCACCGGCTATGTCCGAAGGCTTTCCACTTCTTCCGAGAGGAACGTTTTTTTCAAAATCATCGAAATATTCCTTGGGATAAATTTTGAGGAGAAACTCGTTCATGATCAGTCCTGGGGCGATACAGTTTACCGTAATATTATGTTCGCCTACCTCTCTACATAAAGCCCTCGTAAATCCGACAATACCTGCCTTCGCCGCCGTGTAATGGGCCTCGCCATCCTTAGAACCGACTAAAAATATGGAAGACGAAAGATTGACAATTCTTCCATACTTCTGTTTAATCATTGTGGGAAGGACTGCTTTACAGCACAGAAAGGTAGACTTAAGATTAACGTTTATAACAAAATCCCACACCTCCTCATCCATATCAACTACCTGCTGAAGTTTGTTTCCACCGGCATTGTTCACCAGGATGTCTATCCTTCCGAACTTATCCAGTGTTTCCTTAACCATATTGGTTATGTCTTCCCTCTTTGTTACATCACACACAATACCCAGGGCCTCTCGCCCCGTTTCAGACTTAATATCTTCTGCTATCTGAAATGGCCTCTTGGGATGGGCATCACTAACCACAACATTTGCCCCCTCCCTGGCCAAAGCCCAGGATACACCCTGACCGATACCTGCCCCTGCAGCGCCAGTGACAATAGCAACCTTTCCTTCAAGTCTCATCTCTTGCCTCCTTAAGATTGTTTTTTGTTTAACTTTATTACCCTTACGCGCAACTCGTAACCCGTAGCCTTAGATTGTTTTTTTGCTGTTAACTTTATTGCCTTCGACCAACTCCTGCCATCTCTTATCAATATACCTCTGTATCTCTTCCATCTGGGCATCGGTTATATGGGAAAACCTCCCCTGTAACTTGAGATACTCCTCTACAGATCTCTTTTTTTTCGGCACTTTGGTAATGGTCCTCTTTCCCCCCTCCCACTCATACAGTATCCAGGATCCTGTCTCTACGGCAAGTCTTCCTATTTCAATCGCCAGGGCGGGATCCATTTCCCAGCCAGTAGGGCATGGGCAAAGGATATGGATGAAGGCCGGACCATTAGCCTCTTTAGCCTTGAGGACCTTTTTCCTGAGATCAGGCAGATAACTGGGCGAAGCAGTAGCCACATAAACGGCACCGTTGGCCTCAATAATCCTGGCAAGGTCCTTCTTTTTCATCTCCTTGCCCCAGGGGGTGGTCTTGGTTTTGGCCAGATAAGAGGTGCTACCACTTCGTTGCACCCCTGTAGTCATATAGGCTTCATTATCATAGCAAACATAGACTATTCTGTGTCCCCTTTCCACGGCACCGGATAAAGCCCCGAAGCCAATATCACCGAGGCCACCATCTCCGCCAATGGCCAGAATGGTATAATCCTTACCCTGTCTCCTTCTTGCCGCCTCTACCCCGGAGGCAATAGAGGCCAGATTGGTAAAGCAGTAATGGCCTCCGGCAACCTTGAATGACGACAGAGGCCATACTCCCATAGCAGCCATAATACAGCCGGTGGCAACGGGGACTACACAGTTCTTTCCCACAGTCTCTATCACGTGTCTCACCGCCAGCATAGAGGCACACCCCTGACAGACATTGGTCCCCGGGACAACCAAAGGATCTTCCCTAACGTCTTCCCTGGTAAATTTTTCCCCTCTTCTTAATCTCTGATAATTATCATCTCCAGCCATCTTCAAACTGGCTTCAGGTATGCCACTAACATTATACCATTCCTCAAATTGATCCTCACGAGATATAGCTTCTTCGATCATCTTTCTGATATCAAGACGGCGGACATCTTCATGGCCTAAAACGAAATTGGATATCTTGGGCTTCTCTCCATAGAGGACATTCCTGATCTCCATGAAAAAGATTCCATGGCTACCTGGTGACCTAAATCTGTCCAGGACTAGAATCTTCTTCTTATCTGCTAAAGTACTCCTCAGTTCCTCTTCCGGGAAGGGCCTGAAAACCCTTATCCTTACCAAGCCTACCTTTTCACCCTCCCTTCGATATTCATCAACCACGTCCTTCACCACCCCGGCCGCTGTTCCATAAGTGACCACAACAAGATCGGCATCTTCCGCCATATACTCTTCGATCAAGCCATACTTTCTGCCAAATACCTTTTCAAATTCTTCACAAATATCCTTAATTACCTCTTTCGCTCTTAACATGGCCTCATGCTGCTGTCTCTTCATATTAGAATAGTCAAGTAAAGATCCATGCCCCTGTTGAATGGGATAGTCTGGATCCAAAAAGGCATGTTTTGGGGTATATGGGGGCAGGAACCTGTCAACAGATTCCTGATCTGGAACCATCACTGGTTCATAGGTATGGGTTAACCGAAAACCCTCATAGGATACGAGGCTGGGTAACAGTACCTCCTCATGCTCGCTCACTTTATAAGCCATGATTATTGAATCCAGGATTTCCTGGGCATCTTCGCAGTGGAACTGAAGCCAGCTTGAATCTCTCTCAGAAAGGACATCAGAGGTGTCCGGGCCGAAGGTCTGGGGAGAACCTATTCCCCTTGTGGTAACGGCCATCACAAAGGGCAGGGCCATCCCGGAGGCCATCCACATCACCTCATGCATGTAGGCGATACCCTGACCACAGCTCGCGGTAAAGGAACGAACTCCCGCTGATGAAGCTCCCGCGACGATACTACAGGCAGAATGTTCCCCTTCGGCGTTAATAAATTCTGCATCCATTGTACCCTCGTTTATCAATTCAGCCACCGCCGCTATCGTAGGCGTATTTGGTGTAATGGGATAAGCCGAGACAACTTCTACCCGGGCAAGCTTTGCCCCCCAGGCGGCAGCCTCGGAACCAGAAAGAAACATTCGTGTGTGTGTTTTGATCATTCCCCCGTTCATGGCATCTCCTCCCTTACCATTTCTACTGCATCTAAAGGACATTCATGGGCACAAACACCACACCCCTTGCAATAATCGTAATCTATGACAATCTTTTCTTCTTTTCCCTTCCGATATACTACCCCTTCGATACAGTAATCGCTACAGACAATACATCGGTTACACTTATCGTGATCAATCACAGGCTTGAAAGTCCTCCAGCTTCCGGTCTTCATGAATAGGGTATTACCAAGGTTATGTATTACACCTCCTCTTAATTCTGGCATTTTCTCTTCACCTCCTCATAAGTCTCTCTGAGAGCTGCAATATTACTTTCTGTGTGTTCCTCTCCTACCAGCTTTCTTCCCAATAGATCTGGTAAGACCTTCTCGATTGACGCCAAGGAAACGATGCCCGTGAGAGCGGAGAAGGCTCCAAGCAGGGAGGTGTTTACCACGGGTCTGCCCAGATGTTTCAAGGCGATGGAGGTAGCATCAACACAGATCGTTTTATGCTTCAGTTCCAGATTCTTTGGTGAGTTGAGGATTATTGTGCTGTTATCCTTAAGGCCGGCCTCAATATTCTCGGTATAAACTATTGTAGGATCGAGGACAATAAGATAATCAGGACTAACAATCGGCGCCCTGATCCTGATCTTTTTGTCATCTATCCTTACCCATCCCCACACCGGGGCGCCTCTTCTTTCCCCGACGGGAGATTGAGCCTGCTGGCCATATTTCCCCTCCACTACTGCAGCATAGGCAAGTACCCGAGACCCCACAACTGCACCTTGTCCACCTCTACCGTAAAGCGTTACCTCAATCATAAATTATACCTTATGCCTCCTTTCTTGTCTAAGTTCGTCTACCAGGAGAGCAATCTCCTTTCCGGCAATTTGAGCAGATACGAATTTATACCAGCAGTGACCTTGCTACCACAATCCTCTGGATCTGGTTGGTTCCTTCAAATATCTGAAAACACTTGGCATCTCTCATCATTCTTTCCACAGGATACTCCTGGGTATATCCATACCCACCGAGGATCTGAACTGCGTCCGTGGTTACCTTCATCGCCACATCGCTGGCAAAATATTTAGCCATGGAGGCAAGCATGATACTCTCTCTATTGCGATTTAAGGCAACAGTAGCAGCCCTGTAAACCAGATACCTGGCTGCCTCAATCTGAGTCGCCATATCTGACAGCATAAACTGTATTCCCTGAAATTCACAAATCGGCTTGCCAAACTGGACCCTTTGTTTTGCGTAGCTTATGGCATAATCGAGGGCACCTTGAGCCAATCCCACACCCATGGCAGCCACTATCGGGCGGCTCTCATCCAGAGTATACATTACGTCCTTAAATCCATCACCTTCCCTGCCGAGGAGGTTCTCCCTGGGGATACGGCAGTCCTCAAAGACCACCTCGCAGGAGGCAATGCCCTTTATACCCATCATCTTCTCCTTCTTAGAGATAATCCGACCAGGGGTTCCTTTCTCAACGACAAAGGTGCTAATCCCTTTTGCTCCTTTGCTTACATCGGTCTTGGCATAAACCGTGGTCACATCAGCTTGGTCACCCATTGAATGAAACCGTTTTGTTCCACTCAAGATGTAATGATCACCCCTGAGTACAGCGGTGGTTCTTATCGCGGAAACATCAGACCCTGCATCCGGCTCCGTAATGGCTATGGCATAGAGCCATTCACCACTTGCCAGCCTGGGTAGATATCTGGTCTTCTGTTCATGAGTACCAGCCAGTCTGAATGCAGCAGAAGCAAGGGATAAGGGGGGGCCTGTGAGAACAGCCATGGTTCCACTAACCCTGCTGATCTCTTCTGTAGCCAGACAGCAAGTTACGAGGTCCCCTTCCGATCCACCATACTCTTCCGGGAAAAATATCGCCTGAACACCGATTTCACTAAGGGTCCTGTATACGTCGCCTGGAAACTCATCCTTATCGTCAATTTCAGCCGCCCTCGGCGCTACCTTCTCTGCTAAAAAGCCCCGCAGAGAATTTCTGAATATTTCCTGTTCTTCTGTAAGTTGAAAAGGCATACATCTCCTCCCCTTCTATCGTTGATTGAGAGCTTTGAAAAAGGAGTATTTGTCAGGGAAGCTGCCACTATTTGGGACAGACTGTCAGCCACGGCAAGGCCGGTACGGGTGAGAGACAGATAACCGTTTTTAATGACGATTAATCCCGCCTCACCGAGTGCGGCCAGTATTTTGCCGTTTTCAGATAAGAGGTCGCATTGATACTGGACGGAAAAATTTCTCAGGTGGATCCCCTTTTTCGTGCGGAGGCCAAGGTAGAGGGCTTCCATTTGCAACTGCCCGCCTGTCAGGGTTTCCGCTCCCTCAACGGGTGGTTTCCCTTTTTCTATGTCTCTGATATACTGATCAACAGACCGGTGATTCCACCAGCGTCTATTGTCTATAAAGGAATGTTGTTTGTCTATAAAGGAGTGGGCGGCGGGACCAAGACCGAGGTAAGGTGTATGGTTCCAGTATTTCTGGTTGTGTCTTGATGCCACACTAAGATCTTTTGCAAAGTTCGATACCTCGTAATGGACATATCCCGCATCCTCGAGGGTTTCGGATGTTTCTATAAACAGGTCATGCTGTACCTCTTCATCGGGAAGGGTAAATTCTCCCCTCTGGTGCCTTATCCCGAGAGGTGTATGGGCTTCCACGGTTAACTGATAGCAGGAAAGGTGCGCCGCATCAAATGATACAGTTAGAGACAGGTCGTCAAGCCAGGATTGCCTGTCCTGCCCGGGGACACCGTAAATCAGGTCGAGTCCCATGTTGTTAAATCCGGCTCTTTGAGCAGATTCAATGGCCAGTACAGCCTGACTTCTGGTATGTCTGCGTTCGAGAAAGGACAGGACCTTCTCGTCAAACGACTGGACGCCTATATGGAGACGATTTACCCCTAATTGACGGAGAGATTCAAGAGACTTGAGATCAACATCTGCCGGATTGACCTCCACAGTAATCTCCGCATCGGAAGGAAGGAAAAAGGTTTTATCAACCTGTGACAGGATGCCTGCAAAATCTCTTATCGTAAGGACAGAAGGGGTACCCCCACCGAGGTAAAGGGTGTCAAACCGGCTGAATACCTGGCGGTAGATTTCCACTTCTCTGAAGAGCGCCTTCAGGAAATCGGGAATCTGGTGAAGAGAAGTTTCAGAATAAAAATCACAGTAATTGCATTTCCCCCGGCAGAAGGGAATATGGATGTAAAGACCGGCTGTCCTGGAGTTGTTCAGTTTCCCCATTGATCCCAAATTTCGCAGACATGCCTGGTTAATGGCAACCAGAAGATAAGCGCAGACGGCAATCCATATCTGGATTTTGACGGCATTGGTAGATGTGCCATAGAACGTTTTGATTCTCAAGCGTTGTTTGATCCATTTGAAGAAAAGTTCTATCCAAGGTAACTTGATAAAGGATTCAAGGGGTTCTTGAATCCTCGAACCCCTTGAAATAAAGCGCTATTAACATTTACCCTTGATCCGTAGGGACGGTCTCTTCGAGAGAGGGCGGCAATTCGCTTGCCTTAATCTCTCTCCTTAAGTCTCTGAGTGTTCTATTCAATTTGGCCATTGTCCTGTTTAGCCTGTATCTCTCCATGATCCCCATAAATCCCGTAAAGACGACACCAACAAGAAACACAATAAAAACCAACAGGTAAGTCGACAGGGTAACATTTATGAGATCGTAATATTTTAACTGGACAGGCACCGTATTTTCCAATGAAAACGTGATGATAAACAGTACAACTAATACGACGATAATGGTATATATAACCTTCATTTCAATCCTCCCGATGATATTTTTTAAAATATGGCATAAGGAGTTCCCATGTCCGGGAAACATCCTCAGGGATCACGCGTACTTCACCCAGAACACTCATAAAGTTGCTATCACCACGCCACCTTGGAACAATGTGTATATGAAAATGATCATCTACCCCGGCGCCTGCCACTGTTCCCAGATTCATGCCTATGTTAAAACCCTCCGGTTTCAAGGCCTCCTTTAAGACCCTCACGGAAATATCCACAAGGTCAAACATCTCCTGTTTCTCCGCTGGCAAAAGGTCTTCTACCTGGCTTACGTGCCGGAAGGGAATAATCAACAAGTGTCCACTGGTATAGGGATAGAGATTCATCATCACAAAAGAGGTTTCTCCGTCGAAAAGAACAAGTTCATCCACCCTGATGGAATTCTTGCAAAAAATGCAACCCTCCGGCTTTTCACCTCTTATGTATGCCATTCTCCAGGGCGCAAATATCGTTTTCATTGAACCTGCCTTTGTAATAAGAGGGATCGGCAGTCACGTCAGTTGTCGGTTACCAATTGTCAGCGATCAACTCTTCTTTCTCTACTCCAGACCTCTGACTTATGACTTATGACTTATGACTTACGACTTATGACTTACGACTTACGACTTATGTCCACTTTAAGTCAGCAATTTTGTCAGTTCATTAACATCCCGTAGTTCGTCAAAATGTAATACCAACTCGACAATCTCGTTTATTTTTTTTGCAGGAAGAACTATCTGGGCGCAGTCCCTGAACTTGTTACACTGCTCCTCCCAGGTAATCGGATTCCTGGGAGAACCCGGGACATCGGCGAAGGAAACCTTTCGGGAGAACTCTCTGCCATCCTTTAGTCTGACAACCACCTCCTGGGGAGAGATGATATCTTCACTCCAGTCTTCAGGATGGACAAATTTTGTCCGGGAAATAAGGTCTTGGATCTCAGATCGGTTGATGCTCTCATCCGTGAATTGTCCCACACCAATCTTACCGTCAGTGAGTGCCGCAGCCAGGCAAAACTCCATACTGAACTTACCCTCCAATCCCTGATGCGGACGATGATGGATCAATATATTGGGTAAAGCACGGCTGGCGCGACATTCTATTTCAGTAACCTCAGACGGGGAGAGATCATGTTCCTTTTTCAGGTTTAACATGGCATATATCATGGGATGGGTACCACCACAGGAAGGGTAAGGTTTTATAGTAAGGCCCGGAGAGACAATCTCAAACGGATTACCTAAAGACCCAGGCACCCCATCCAGAGGCTGTTCCTTACCACCGGCAAAGACCTTGGAGAACCCTAAAGGGGCTTCAATTATATTCTCGTCCGAGGTAAAACCAGCCTCTGCTAACTCCGCTGCCACGATACCATTCCTATTTGCACTCCCTGCATGGAGGGATTTGGTCATGCTGCCAAAGTTCTGTCTCAATCCACTGGCAAGGGAAGCGCCGATTCCCAGTGCAAATTTTATCTTTTTAACGTCCAGGTTCAATATCTTTACACTGGCTGTCGCTGCTCCGATGCTGCCCAGAGTTCCTGTATTGTGCCATCCCACGAGATAATGGGTGTTGCCGAACGCGGCACTTAGTTTCCCCCCTACTTCTACCCCTAAAATATAAGCCAGTAGACATTCCCTACCCGGGCGATGGCACTTTTCTGCCATGGCCAGTGCTGCGGGAAAGATTGCTACCGTGGGATGGGCAAGCCAGGTAAGGGAATAATCGTCATAATCCAAAACATGGGCCATGGTGCCATTGATAAGGACGGTCTGAGAAGCTGGGACCATAATCTTGCCCGTCCATACCGTAGCTTCAGGGCTACCTTCAGATCTCCTGCCATATTCAATCATGATCCTGCTTGCCTCCTCCCTTGATCCCAACAAAGACACGCCGAGGCAATCAAGGATGCATCCTTTGGCAGCACTTATAGCCTCTTGGGGAAGCTGGTTATAACTTGTTTTTGCCACAAAATCGGCTATTCCTTCTGTAATCTTCTGTTCCATTTTAACACCTCCCCCTTTACTATAAGGAAACTTCAGTATATTCTCCAAATACCCCCCTTAAAACATCGCATATCTCCCCGAGGGTAGCATAGGCTTCAACTGCTTCCATGATGGGGCAAATAAGATTTACCTTCTCATCATGAGCTGCCTCCTCCAACCGCTTCAGGGTAGCTTTTACCTTTTCGTTGTCTCTCTCTCGCTTCACCATGGTCAGAGCTGCTATCTGCTTCTCCTCTGCTTCAGTTCTCCTCTCAGGATCGTAGGGATGGGGGACAAGCCTGTTAGTGGTAACTTCCAGTTCGTTCTCCCCGAGAAATGCATTTACCCCTACCACTATCTTCTGCCTGGTTTCTATCTCCTTCTGGTGCTGATGGGCACTCCTGGCAAGTTCCTTCTGTACGAAACCTTTCTCAATAGCAGCCACGGCACCGCCCATAGCCTCTATCTTATTAAGGATATCCCACGCCTCCTCCTCAAGCTGATTCGTCATCGCTTCTATATAATAAGACCCTGCCAGAGGATCAAGTGCCTCGGTCAGCTTCCCTTCATACTGGATAATCCTTGCAGCATCAAGGGATAGTTGCATTGCCTCGAGACTCCATCCTAACCCCAATGCCTCATCATAAGGAGGTTCACAACTGGGAGGATATCCAGCAAGGGCAGCAGCAATACCGGCAAAGGTGGCGCGCACCAAGTTGTTAAGGGGACGCTGTTTGGTCATGCTACTATACCCGGACATACCAACCCCGGGCATCCGCATGCGGTAGGATCTGATATCCTTTGCTTTGAACTTATCTCTTACTATCCTGGCCCACATCCTCCGCCCTGCCCTCCAGAGAGCCACTTCTCTAAGCAACTCCATGCTTCCACCAAAACCGAGAAAGGTAAATCTGGGAAGAAAGTCATCTACGTTCAGCCCGGCATCAATTCCCAGTTGCACATAAGCAATGGCATTGGCAAAGTAGAAAGCCAGTCGTTGTGGATGAGTAGCGCCAGCCTCCTGAATGTGACCGCTGCAAATGCTGATTACATTCATTGAAGGCATATGCCTGGTACAGAAAGTAATGGTATCCCTTACCATCCTCATTGAGGGAGCGGGTGGAAAGATATAGGTACCGCGAGCCGCAAACTCCTTCAAAATGTCATTCTGTGGTGTCCCCTTAAGCTTATCAAGGGGGATACCCCTCTTCTTAGCCAGAACAGCGTACATGGCGATAATTATGTTAGCCGGGGCATTAATAGTCCAGTCAGAGGCTATCCTGTCCAGGTCTCTGTCATCGGTAAATGCCTCGTAAAGGACTTCAAAATCTCTCAATGTATCTATGGCTACCCCCGTCCTGCCCACCTCACCTCGAGCCATAGGGTGGTCAGAATCATAACCACATTGAGTGGGAAGGTCGAAAGCAATATTAGGTCCTCCTTCTCGCCCCAAGCCTTGCATCTTACAATAATAGTCTCTGGTATCTTCTGCCGTGCCATAACCAGAGTAACGTCCCGCTCTGGTTAGACCTCCGCCACTTTCCAGGAAACCACCGCCGATAACAGGACCGGCACCGGGTATCTGGGTGGGATAAGTCCCCGCAGTAAACGGGTACTCCCCGGGAAATCCAACCTTTTCCAGGAAATCAAAATCTTTAACATCCTCTGGACTATAGAACTTGTTGGGATTTTCCCCAATGCCAAACCGTTTCATAGAGGCTTTTATTGTTTTCTCTTCCCACTCCTTCTTCCGTTTTTCTATTTCTCGCAGCGCCTCCTCCTTAAACATAACAGCCATCTCCTCATTATTGTAAGCATTCAGTTGCCAGCCTTCAGTTTTCAGCGAAAACAGGGGGATACGAGGGGAAGTTCACAACTTTCAGGACGAGTTTTCATGCTTGTCTTGACTTGTTTTACTGATTACTAATCGCTGACGGCTGAACGCTTGCCTTATAGATTATATCGCCAAGTTATAAAAAAACAAGTATTATCTGGCAGCCAGTAATTAAGCGGGCGATAGAATGATCGAAAAAATGTTTTGCCCTGCGAAGAGCCGCGTTTTTTATAGGTCTCGAAATATTTTCAATAGCGAATGCTGAACTGCCGGAATTCTCCTGAAAAGGGCTCCTCAATGACCTTAACATCCATAACACGGGCGAAGGGAGGACCTTTTTTGCACCACTCTAACATGGCATCCACATCTCCATCATTCCCTTCGAATACCGCCTCAACCCTGCCATCCGGAAGGTTTCTCACCCATCCCGCCAAGTTAAAAGACAGGGCGGCCTTCTGGGTGTTTGCCCGGAAGAAAACCCCCTGAACCCTCCCAGAGATAAAAACATGTATCCTCTTCATTTATCTCGCCTTCCGCCGGTAAGTCTTAAGAACTCCTCCTCATCAATGACGGCAATCCCTGATGATTGTGCCTTTTGAAGTTTTGAACCGGGCGCATTACCGGCAACAACGCAATCTGTATCTTTTGTTATCGCCCCCGACACCCGGCCACCCAATGATTCCACAATTTCCCTGGCTTCACTTCTGGTGAAATTGCTAAGCGTACCTGTAAAAACGAACGATTTGCCGGCGAGAGGGGCCGAGGGACGTGGCGCCGTCCCGACAGGTTTGACACCGGCTTCCCTTAGTTTCTCCATTACCCTGAGGTTGGACGGATGACGGAAGAATTTGGCAATACTGCCCGCAACCTCGGGACCAATTTCCCTGATTGCCATCAACTCTTCCTCTGTTGCCCCGATGAGGGCCTCGAGGGTGGCGAATTCCTTTGTCAGGATCCTGGCGATATGCTCGCCCACGTGACGAATGCCGAGGGCGAAGATGAACTTCTCGAGAGGGGGGGTTTTAGAACGCCCTATGGCATTAAGGAGATTGGTTGCCGATTTGTCTGCCATCCTCTCGAGGGTCAGCAATTTTTCCCTGTTCAGGAAGTAGATGTCGGCCGGGTCTTTTATGATTTTCGTCTCCACCAGTTGGGCGACGATTTTATCCCCCAGTCCTTCAATATCCATGCCGCCCCGCGCGGCAAAGTGCTTGATGCGTTCTTTAATCTGGGCGGGACATGCAAGACCGATGCACCGGCTGGCAACCTCCCCTTCGAGCCGAACAACCTCTGATCCACATTCAGGACAGAGGGAGGGCATGGTGAAGAGTTTCTCCGTACCGTATCTCTTTAATTCTATCACCTTTACAACCTCCGGGATTACGTCTCCCGCCCGCTGAACGATAACAGTATCGCCGATCCTGACATCCTTTTTCCTGATCTCGTCCTCATTGTGAAGTGTTGCACGGCTGATCGTGACACCACCCACCCTGACCGGTTTCATGACCGCGACAGGGGTCAGGACACCTGTCCGTCCAACCTGGACGATGATGTCTTCGATCACGGTTGTTTCCTGTGTCGCCTGAAATTTACAGGCAATGGCCCACCGGGGGCTCCTGGAGACAGCGCCGAGGCGTTCCTGGAGATCGAGGGCGTCAACCTTGATGACGATGCCGTCAATTTCGTAAGGAAGTTCATGTCTAATTTCGTTTATCTGATGATAGTATTGAATACATTCATGGATATCGTTGGCCTGCCTGATATGAGGATTGATCTTGAATCCCCACAGGGAAAGTGTCTGTAGGACCTTCTGGTGGCTTTTGCAGGTCTTTCCCGTAACCATGCCAATCCCGTAGCAAAATATATCAAGTGGCCTTCTGGCGGTGATCCTTGAGTCGAGCTGCCGCAGGGATCCGGCTGCAGCATTCCGGGGATTGGCAAAAGGAGGCTCGCCTTCCTGGACCCTCCTGCGATTTAATTTCTTGAATGCCTCAATCTCCATGTAAACCTCCCCCCTGATTTCAATCTTTTCCGGTACGGGTGTATCTTTGGTGACAAGCATTTTAAGGGGAATTGCAGGAATGGTCCTGAGGTTTACAGTAATGTCTTCCCCCACAGACCCGTCTCCCCTGGTTGCGCCAACCGCCAGTAACCCTTTTTCGTAGATGAGGTTTACCGCCACGCCATCAAGTTTTGGTTCCACCACAAACCGGATTTTCTCGTTTGCGTTCAGGAATCTCTTTATTCGCTCATGGAAATCAATAATCTCCTGTTCCGAGAAGGCATTGGAAAGGCTGAGCATCGGTGTGAGGTGCGCTACGGTGCTGAATTTTTCAAGGGGCGCCGCTCCGACACGCTGGGTGGGAGAAGAGGTAACATCAATTTCCGGAAATTGGTTTTCCAGCTCAAGGAGTTCCCTCATGAGATTATCATACTCAGCATCGGATATCTCCGGATCATCGAGCTGATAGTAACGCCGGTTATGATAATTGATCAGGGATCTGAGTTCCTCAATCCTCTTAATGGCCGGTTCTCTATCCATTATTTGATCAATCTTAAATGCGGTTTTCCTTTTGTAGATTTGGGGGGTGTAGTTTCCTTTCCCCGTATTTTGATAATCTGTTCATTGAAAATATGGTTCTTAACCCTTACGGAATTGATGATAAAGAAAATGATGACCGATTTCTCCCATTCCCTTGAGGTATCGAAATGTTCCATTTTATCCTTATATTTCCCCCACAAACTGACTAAGGATGCCTCATCCAGGTGGAGAATTTTTTCCGCAATCTCGTTCAAAGTGATTTCAAGCATTTCAAACTCCTGTTCCCCTTAATTTAATCGGTGCCATACCCCCCTGTGAGCGGAGGGCTTCACCAATCACTCCTAAGCAAGACCGACAAGTGGCAGGAGTATCCTGAGACCAACCCATAAAACTATACCACCTGCAATGTCGAAAAAGATGCCTGCCCGTATCATTTTCGTAATGGGGACCATGCCGGAACCATAGACAATGGCATTAGGCGGTGTGGATACAGGCATCATGAAGCCCCAGCTTGCCCCTAAAGTTGCCCCAATGGCAGGCGGTATAGGGTTGACTCCCGCAGCCATGGAAAGGGCTATCATGACTGGCACCACCATGTTGGCTGAAGCCGTGTTCGATGATGTTTCACTCACCAGGATGGCAATGAAAATGGAAGCGAACGTGATACCCCAGACGGATTTTGCACCACTGAGCTTAAGTAATCCCGTACCGATGACCTCTGCCAGTTTCGTGTCAAACATAAGGCTACCGAGTGTGATGCCTCCGCCGAACAACAGTAGCGTACCCCAGTCTATTTTGGTTGCCTGTTTCCATGATATGGTAAATTTCCTCTCTTTCCAGTTTACCGGAAGGAGGAAAAGGAGCCCCGCACCTATAAGGGCGGCTACGCCTTCCGGCATCATTTTGCTGTATGCTTTATATATCGGGTGGCCTGTCGAATATATAACTGCGAGGATGCCAGGTATAACCCATAATGCAACCGTTATCAAAAATGCAATTAACGCGTTTCTCTCTCCTGGTTTCCACTTTCCCAATTCCGCTCTTTCTCGTTGTAAATATTCAGCGCTGCCCTCTATATTTGCTAACTCAGGTTTATGCAGGCAGTACATCAGGAAATAGAGGACTATAAATAAAAATACGAGTAAGGGGATGCAGAAGAGCATCCATTGGAAAAAGGGTATCTTTACCTTGCAGTAGTTTTCGATCATGGCAATACCGATCAGGTTCGGCGGTGACCCGACAGGTGTGCCGATACCTCCTGTGGATGAGGCAAATGCAGCCATTAACATCATACCGGTGCCATAGCGCAGACGCGTAAGGTCAACTACTTTTCCGGTTTGTTGTTCAACGATGTCTCCCATGGCGTAAATAATACCGAGACCGATGGGGAACATCATCGCTGTCGTCGCAGTGTTGCTGATCCACATGGACAGAAATGCACAGATAAGTCCGTATGCGAAGAGGATACGCCCTGTGCTGTTACCTACCCATTTTAGAGACATGATTCCGAACCCAAAGCGTTTATCCAGTCCATGTATGGACATGGCCTCTGCCAGGATAAAACTCCCCAGAAACAGGTAGATGATGGGGTCTGCAAATGGAGCGAATGCCACTTTTGCACTTGCTACATCAAAAACCACGCAGAGCACAGCTCCAAGCAAGGCAGTTATCGGAATGGGAACAGGTTCTGTGATCCACCATACAACGATCCACGCAAGAATGGTTGCCAGTACATGTGCCTTTGGAGTTAATGCAGGCATTGGAATAAGGTATATGATTAAGCCTATTAATGGACCAAGAAACAACCCTATTGTATTACGCCATAGCTCAAAACGTTCTTCTGCAGGCGAGAGTGTCTCTTTTACCTCCGCAAAGCTTTTATAACTTCTGCGTTCACGCTCTACCATAATTATTACACCTCTACTTCCGCCAGCCAGAAGGAAGTTCTTATTAAATAAATATTAAATAAAAATGATTGCCCCTGTCGAGTCTATCGTTTTAGTTCAGCCTCTCTTTGACCACCCCTACAATTTGCCGGCAGTATCTCTCGGTTTCCTCATGATTCGGTCCCTCCACCATCACACGGCACATGTTCTGGGTCCCCGAGTACCGTACCAGGACCCTTCCTTTATCCCCCAATTTTTTTTCGACCTCTTTAATCACCTGGGCGATTGCCGGTACCGAGGATATTTCAGGTCTTATTTTCACCTCCACATTGATTAGAACCTGGGGAAATACCTTCATGATCTTTGCGAGTTCGGATAAGGGTTTTTCTCCCTTTTTTATCGCCGCCGCCAATTGTAAGGCCGTGATAATCCCGTCTCCCGTCGTGTGATGCTGCAAAAAGATCAGATGACCTGAATCCTCACCGCCAATGACTGCCCCCTTAGTTAGCATTGCTTCGAGGACGTACCTGTCTCCTACCCCGGTTATCACCGATTCTATACCCAATTCCTGCAAGGCAATGCTGAGTCCGATGTTGCTCATTACGGTTCTCACCACCAGATTATTGGTCAGTTTGCCTTCCTTTTTCAGTACGCTGGCACAGATAGCGAGAATCTGATCCCCTGTCAACACCGTCCCTCTTTCATCAACAGCAACAAGGCGGTCACCGTCTCCATCGAAGGCGAACCCAATATCAGCTTTTCTCTTTAAGACCTCTTCCGCCAGCACAAAAGGGTGCTGGGATCCACAATTGACGTTGATATTTTTGCCATCAGGCTGATCGAAGAGCGTGGTCACTTCGGCTCCTAATTCAGAGAAGGTCGCCGGCGCCACTTTGTAGGCAGCGCCATGGGCGCAGTCAAGGACAACTCTGGTACCCTCCAGCGTGAGTTCCCCGGGGAAGGCATGTTTCAAAAAGATAATGTACCGGCCCCCTGCATCGTCCATGCGGTAAGCCTTCCCCAGTTCCCGGGGTGAGGGATGGAGCGTGTGCATATTGTTTGCAAAAATCATCTCTTCTATGGCGAGTTCCTTCTCATCGGGAAGCTTGAATCCCTCACCGGAAAAGATCTTAATGCCATTGTCCTGAAGAGGATTGTGGGAGGCGGAAATGACAATGCCGGCATCAGCCTTGTTGCTGCTGGTTAAAAAGGCGATGCCCGGTGTGGGGAGGACTCCGACCATGATGGCATTCACTCCCATGGAACAGATCCCGGCAACAAGGGCATTTTCAAACATGTAACCGGAGATGCGGGTATCCTTCCCGACAATGATCCTGGGGGTATGACCCTTCCGTTTGAAGAGGTGTGCGGTAGCCCGACCAATATTCAAGGCCATCTCCGCCGTCATCGGATATTCATTGGCAATACCCCTTATACCATCGGTACCAAACAACTTTCCCATTAATTTTCTCCTATAACTGGAATTTCTTCGCCAAATTTCCCTTTAATTTTTGAAACGGTTCCCGCCCGACAGGTAAGAAATCTTACCAAAAAAACCATCTTTTACAAGGACTTTATTAACCCTTGCTCTTCTTTTTGCCCTACCACAAAATGATCCCCCCATGTCCCTTGTGATCCCTTCCTGTCCGTAAAAGCTCTTACATCCAAGATATGCCCAATAAGATCAGCCTTTTTAGTGTCCTGGATATTTTGCATTGATAAAAGACGTACTATCTGATAAGTTTTCTGTGTTATTTTCTTATAATTGACCTCGCAACCTAATTTCAGGCAGGATCATAATCTTACAAGGATGATTACATGCCACGCATCTTTGACAATATTGATCAACAACTGCTGACTGCTTTACAAGAAACCCTGAACCTTGCCGATCGCGCCGATTTCTGTGTCGGCTATTTCAATCTACGTGGTTGGAAACAGTTAGATTCCTATATCGAGCAGTGGTCAGGGGGAGAAGGACAGTGCTGCCGCCTGCTTGTGGGGATGCAGCGATTGCCGGAGGAAGAACTCCGGACAGCCATGAGCCTCCTCAAACGTGACGCAACCGATATAGATAATCAAACCGCTCAACTCCTGAAGAAAAAATTAGCTGATGAATTTCGAAACCAGTTAACAATCGGTATCCCGACGAATGATGATGAAGTCGGATTACGCCGTCTCGCTACTCAGATAAAAGCAAAGAAGGTCATCGTCAAACTCTTCCTCCGCCACCCTCTTCATGCAAAACTCTACCTTCTTTTCCGCCCCGATCCCATCAACCCAACGATAGGCTATTTAGGCAGCAGCAATTTGACGTTCGCAGGTCTGTCACAGCAGGGTGAACTTAACGTGGATGTTCTTGATCACGACGCCTGTCAGAAGTTGTCAAAATGGTTTGAAGACAGGTGGAATGACCGCTGGTGCCTGGACATATCGGATGAACTGGTTAGAATTATAGAGGAAAGCTGGGCACGGGAAGAATTGCTCCCTCCTTATCACATCTATGTAAAAATGGCCTATCACCTCTCACAGGAGGCCCGTTCAGGGCTGTCTGAATTTCGCATCCCCCGGGATTTTGGCAACAAGCTCTTCGAGTTTCAAACGGCGGCGGTCAAGATTGCGGCACACCACCTCAACAAACGGGGCGGCGTGCTTATCGGTGACGTAGTCGGACTGGGCAAGACCTTGATGGCTACAGCTCTGGCCCGCATCTTCGAGGACGATCACGGCCTGGAAACCCTCATCATCTGCCCGAAAAATCTTGTCGCCATGTGGGAAGACTATCGTGACCAGTACAGATTGAGAGCAAGAGTGCTTTCCATTTCGCGCGCGATTAATGAACTCCCCGATTTACGTCGTTACCGCCTTGTCCTTATTGATGAGAGTCATAACCTCCGCAACCGTGAAGGGAAACGTTACCGGGCAATTCATGAATACATCCAGGAAAATGAGAGCAAATGTATTCTTCTGTCCGCCACACCGTACAACAAGACCTATCTCGATCTTGCCAACCAGTTGCGTCTCTTTGTTGAGGAAGACAGGGACATAGGTATCCGCCCGGAAAGATTGCTGCGCGAACTCGGTGAGATTGAATTTACCAGACATTTTCAATGCCCCCACCGCTCTCTCGCCGCCTTTGAAAAGAGTGAATATCCTGACGATTGGCGAGAGCTTATGCGACTGTATCTGGTCAGGCGGACGCGAAGTTTTATCCAGGAGAATTACGCCGATACGGATGTTTCCACGGGACGGCAATATCTAACTTTTGAAGACGGTACACGGTCGTATTTCCCTGAACGTCGGCCAAAAACAATCAAGTTTGAAATAAACGACGCGGACCCCAACGATCAATACGCACGGCTTTATTCACCGGATGTAGTAGAGACCATCAATGGCCTTAGTCTGCCCCGTTATGGTTTAGGCAATTATTTAACTGCATCACCCCACAGTCCTCCGACGCAAGCCGAAGCCAGGGTCATACAAGATCTCTCTCGTGCCGGTAAAAGGCTCATGGGCTTTTGTAGAACTAACCTTTTCAAGCGTCTTGAAAGCGGCGGGCAGGCTTTTCTTCAATCCATCGAAAGGCATATTTTGCGTAATTACATCTACCTCCTCGCCATTGAACAGGGACATCCCCTTCCCATCGGCACACAGGACGCAGGGTTGCTGGATGCCCGTATATTTGACGAGGATGCGGACGCAACAGACGTTATCACTGATATGTTCGACGATGAAAATACAGATGATGAGAAGAAACCCTCTGTGACAGATGCCCTGCGGACAGAAGAGGACTTTAAGCTACGCGCATCTGAGGTTTACACGGAGTATTCGGAACAATTCAAAACGCGTTTCAGGTGGCTGCGGCCTGATCTGTTTGTAAAATCGCTCGGCAAAGACCTGCACAACGATGCCCAGTCACTATTGAAAGTCCTGCAGAAATGCGGGGAATGGAATGCTTACAAGGATGCAAAGCTGGCCACGCTCGAAAAGCTGCTGACAGAAAAGCATCCGTCAGAAAAGGTCATCGTCTTTACGCAGTTTGCCGATACCGTCCGCTACCTGGAATCGCGACTCCGTGCACGTGGCATTCAAAAACTCGCAGGCGTTACGGGCGATTCACCGAACCCCACAGCACTTGCTTGGCAGTTCAGTCCTGAAAGCAATAACAAGCGCGAGCGGATCAGTGCTGAAGATGAACTGCGTGTGCTGATCGCGACCGATGTCCTCAGCGAAGGGCAAAATTTGCAGGATTGCGCCGTCGTGGTCAATTACGATCTCCCGTGGGCAATCATTCGCCTGGTCCAGCGAGCCGGCCGCGTCGACCGCATCGGACAGAAGTCAGAAAATATTCTGTGCTATTCCTTTCTCCCTGCCGACGGTGTCGAACGTATCATAGGCCTGCGGGCACGGGTGCGCAGACGGTTGCAGGAAAATGCCGAGGTCGTGGGAACTGATGAAGCATTTTTTGAAGACGACCGGAACGATCAGGTCATCGTCGATCTTTACAATGAAAAGGCGGGGATTCTTGACGGAGATATTGATTCTGAAGTAGACCTGGCATCCTATGCTTACCAGATCTGGAAAAATGCCGTCACCCGCGATCCCCGACTGCAAAAGATTATCCCTGAACTCCCGAATGTTTGCTATTCCACGAAGGCACACCGACAGACAGACAAGGAACCCGATGGCATTCTTGTCTATTTACGCACCGCCGAAGGCAATGACGCCCTGGTGTGGGTGGATAAAGAAGGTAAAAGTGTCACCGAATCCCAGCTTGCCATACTGAAAGCTGCGGAATGTAAGCCTGAGACCCCGGCGCTGAATCGGCATCAAAGACACCACGAACTTGTCAAAAAGGGCGTTGAGTTGATTATTGAAGAAGAAAAATCTGTCGGTGGTGAACTTGGGCGGCCTTCGGGGGCGCGCTATCGCGCCTACGAACGCCTGAAACGCTATGCAGAAGAAATCAGAGGAACCCTTTTTGAGTCTCAGGAACTTCTCAAAGCCATAGACGATATTTACCGCTACCCGTTACGCTCATCAGCGACGGATACCCTGAACCGCCAATTCCGGAGCGGCATTTCTGATGAAATCCTGGCCCAACTGGTCGTCGCCCTCCGTGACGAAGGCCGCCTCTGCCTCGTCCATGAAGAAGAACAGGCACAGGAGCCAAGAATCATCTGTTCGATGGGATTACTCGGCAAGAGCGAATGAATAATTTTACAATGTTGACTTTAATGATTAAATATGTTATCAAATAAGTAGTCATGGATATTCTGTTCACCCCGCTATTCAGGAGATTTGTCAAAAAACAGGCCTTACCGTTCCAGGTTGTGATACGGGACGAAGTGGATAGAATATGCGATAATCCGGAGATTGGCGAAAGCAAAAAGAGCGATCTGACAGGTTTTCGGGTGCACAAATTCAAGTTCAAAAAACAAGAATATCTCATGGCATATGAAAAAAAAGAAAGAAGTCTCATCTTTTACATGGTAGGCACACACGAAAATTTCTATAGGGATCTAAAAAATTATCTGAGTGAGGTTTAAAACATGAACACGGCAGAAAAAATATACAATGAAATCGTAGCCATACCTGTGAGTGAAAGGGAAAAGCTGTTTGCGATCATCGCCCGCAAGGGTTTTGAAAAAGATTATTACAAATACGAAGAGGTATTTGACGATGTTCCACAAACCTTCACGGTAAAGGAAGCGGCACAGTACCTCGAAGTTGCTGAAATCACAGTGCGGCGATGGACGAAAGAAGGAAAGCTTCCATTTAGTGTTGTAGGTAAAAATTATGTTTATAGTGTCGAAGACTTAAGAAGACGAAAGCATAACAATAAACCTAAAACGGGGGGAACCCTGCCGCAAGAACGATGAGGATTTTGAATCATTGACCACGTTAAATTTCACAAGAACCCGCGAACTTCTGCAACAATTCGATTTTCAAACACTCTTCATTGAGGAACTTGGGTGGGATCATCACCAGTCCCGATTAGATATTTCCATCGACGGTCAGAACTTTACCCTGACCGCAATAGCCCAGAAAAGGGGCATGGTTGCTTTTAACTGCTCACCCAGCAGTGGTCTTCCCGATTACCCGACCCGCAGGAAAATCGAGCAACAGACCTCCAGGGCAGTCCACGAGCACCTCATCATCTACACGGACACAAACAAGACAACGCAGATCTGGCAGTGGGTCAAGCGGGAGGCAGGCAAGCCGACAGCGTGCCGTGAACACACCTATCGCCGCCATCAGCCCGGTGACGCCCTGATCCAGAAACTGCAAAGCATTGTTTTCAGCCTTGAAGAAGAGAACATCCTCACTCTCCCCGATGTGACCGGCCGCGCCCGCGCTGCCTTTGACGTTGACCGTATTACCAAGCGTTTCTATGACCGCTTCAAGGCCGAGCACGCCGCATTCCTAAAATTCCTCAAAGGCATTCCCGATGAAGAGATGCAGCGCTGGTATGCCTCCGTTATGCTCAATCGCCTGATGTTCATCTACTTTATCCAGAAAAAGAATTTTATGGACGGCAATGCCGATTACCTGCGCAACAAACTCAAGGCACACCAGAAAAACGGCAAAGACCTCTTCTACAGCGAATTCCTCTGCCCTCTCTTTTTTGAAGGTTTCGCGAAAAATGAAGCCGAGCGGTCCGAGACCGTAAACAGGCTCTTAGGCAAGGTACCCTATCTCAACGGCGGCCTGTTTCTGAAACACCAGATCGAGGAACTCCACGGGGAAAAGATTCAGATTGCCGATACTGCCTTTGAAAACCTCTTTACGTTCTTCGAACAGTATCAGTGGCACCTGGATGAGCGTCCCCTTCGGGCAGATAACGAAATCAATCCCGATGTATTGGGCTACATCTTTGAAAAGTATATCAACCAGAAGCAGATGGGCGCCTACTACACCAAGGAGGACATCACCGGGTACATTGGCAAGAACACGATCATCCCCTTTCTCTTTGACAGGGCGCGGCAAAAATGCAGGATTGCCTTTGAAGGTGATCATTCCCTCTGGCGGTTACTCCAGGCCGATCCCGACCGCTACATCTATGACGCGGTAAAAAAGGGCGTTGAGCTACCGTTGCCGGAAGATATTGCGGTGGGACTGAACGACGTTTCCAAGCGGACGGAATGGAACAAACCTGCCCCTGTTGAATATGCACTCCCCACGGAAATCTGGCGGGAGGTGGTCGCACGGCGCAAGCGCTATGAAGAAGTAAGAGGCAAACTCTCAGGCGGTAAAATCCGCGACATCAATGATCTTATTACCTATAACCTCAATATCCGCCAGTTCGCCCAGGATGTCATCGAAAACAGCGAAGGGCCGGAACTCCTGCGCGCCTTCTGGCACGCCATCGAGAGCGTGACCATCCTCGATCCGACCTGTGGATCAGGGGCCTTTCTTTTTGCCGCCCTAAATATCCTCGAACCCCTCTATGAGGCTTGCCTAAACAGGATGGAGGTTTTTATAGACGACCTGGAACGCTCCGGTGAAAAACACCGCCCGGAAAAATTCAGCGACTTTCGCACAATCCTGAAGCGCGTTGAACAGCACCCCAATCCCCGTTACTTCATCATGAAGTCCATCATCCTGAACAATCTCTATGGTGTGGACATCATGGACGAGGCCGTAGAAATCTGCAAGCTTCGCCTCTTCCTCAAGCTCGTTGCCCAGATAGAGCGGATGGAGGACATCGAACCCCTTCCTGATATTGACTTCAACATACAGGCGGGAAATACCCTGGTGGGTTTTGCGACTTACGCCGATGTTGAGAAGGCTGTTACCAGCAAGCTGGATTTTGAAAACAGTATGGAGCGCATTGCCGTCAAAGTGGCGGATATTCAACAGTACTTTGACGCCTTCCGACAACGCCAGCTTGAAGGTGACGGTTCAGTCCCGACCGCCCATAAAGAGGCGCTCTGCGTTCGCCTGAAAAACTTAGAACACGAACTCAATCGTTACTTGGCTAACGAATATGGAATCAATCAAAGGGGAAAAGGCGCCTATGACAAATGGTTGTCCGTCCACAAGCCCTTCCACTGGTTCGTCGAGTTCCACGGTATCCTTAACGGAGGCGGTTTCGATGTGATTATCGGCAATCCGCCGTATCTCGAAATGCGAGAAGCCGATTATCTCCCGAAGAACTTAACATGTATTGAAAACGGTACTATTCATGCGTTGTGTATTGAACGCAGCCTACAACTGTTACAACAGCATGGATGCATGAGCATGATCGTTCCCTTAGCCTTGGTGTCCACACAACGGATGCAAATGGTGCAAGTCCTTCTGGAGGAAGGCCGGAATGCCTGGTATGCCAATTATTCCTGGCGACCGGGCAAGCTTTTCGACACGGTCAACCGTGCCCTGACTATCTTTGCAGCTACCCCTGCAAAACAGGGGCAGACATTTTCCACAAACTATCAGAAATGGTCATCAGACAACCGGGACCTACTCATGGCAGGTTTATATTACATGCCTGTCCCCCGCCAGCGCCCTGCCTTTTGGGTGCCGAAACTGGGGCAAACAATAGAGCAATCACTTCTCGAAAAGGTCTTCCAGGTAAAAACCCTTCTGAATCACTTCATGAGAGATACAGAACATCGGGTGTATTACCGCACAGATGGTGGTTTATATTGGAAGGTGTTCACCGATTTTCCGCCGGCATTTAGCGTTAACGGAGTAGAAGGACATTCGACGCGGGAAACCTGGTTTGCCCTTGCCCAGAAGGACATGGTAAAGGCGGCCATCGCTGCCTTGAGCAGTGATATCTTCTGGTGGTGGTACACCATAACGTCAAATTGCCGGCATCTTAATCCCTATGACATTCAAAACTTCCCCATTCCAGATACAGCCCTTGGTGATCCACAACTGGACCAGCTCGGTGGAATCTATCTGGAAGACTTGAAAAATAACAGCACAATGTTAGTCCGCCAACAACGTCAAACCGGACGCACCGAAACTCAGTCATTTAAGATTCAAAAATCCAAACCCATCATTGACGAAATCGACCGCGTCCTCGCCCAGCACTACGGCTTCACCGAGGAAGAACTGGACTTCATCATCAACTACGACATCAAATACCGCATGGGACGTGAGAACCATGACGACCTGTGATTTTTTTGGGCTCATCCGGTTTAAGCGTACTTGTCTAAAATGTCTTTCTTCCTGTTATCCACAAATCGTCAACCTCGGCAAAGATGCAGAATTTCAAACCGTAATTAATGATGGGATTGCCTTAGCGATTATGATATGCATATAGATATTTGATGTTCAGCTCTGTGAAGGGCTGGAGCCAACGGATACATGGTTGAAATAATGTGGCACCGCCAGGAAACCAAGCGGTAAACGGAGAAAACAAACTTCAACTTACTGTATCGGGAGAAATCGGACTACTCGACTCAAAACAAAATTGATTTTATGGAAAATGACCCTAACTTTCTATGCAAGAAGATTCGGAAAGGTAGTCATCTGGTAAAACTGCGCTTATGGGAGATGATAAGGATTTAACTATTGAATCCCCATATATTTCGAAAGGGATATTTGGATCATATTTTTCAGGAGAAACACTGATAGAATCATATTGACGAAATTCCAGGTCAACAATATCCTTATCTTCTGTTTTTCCAGTTAATGACATATTATTCATAACGGTTCTCCTTAGATTAGCTTTTTTCATTAAAGCGAAGGCGGTTGCTGAGGAACAGGTTGTTCAGGAATAGCAAGGAAATAGTTGGGAGAATCAACTGGTAATTCCGTCTCTGAAGGCTTTAGCCATCTAACAAAAATGGATTCTTCTTTTATATCATCGCCCTCTTTTTTTATGGTTCGTAACTGTAACAATGCCCTTCTTTCAGTTTCGGAATCCAAAAAACCTAATATTCTTATAAGGATCGGTATAGTTGATGTTCCTATTGTAACACCCTTTTGGTCTTTTTGTTCAAAATTTAATTGAAGATCTTGTTGGACGGAAAATGCTCCTCGGTAATACTCGTAAAGTGCCCATATTTTGTCAAATAAATCGGCACTCGGCTTCTCGACCTTTAGCTTTAATTCCTGTTCCACATCTCTTCTCGTAATCGGGAAAGAATGAGAAAAATATTCCCCCCCGATTTTATTTACAATAGTGTCAATTTTGTCTTTATCCTTACTGGCGTCTAAATGTGTCTCCAAAACTTTACGGGTCACTAATCGCGATAAACCATAGGCTCGTTCCACCGCCCCAATTGCCAGTGGTTCTATATGTTCGAAGAGCTTACTCACTATATTGGTCATATCCGTAGGCGTATATTTTAGCTCTTCATCCTGGTCTTTCAATTGTTGAGATATAAATTTGATACAGTTTTTTAGGTCCTCCACAGAAACAGGGATTGGTTGGTCATTTTTATCTCTTGGCAAAAGTGCATGTCTTGTAGTAGGGTCTACCGGTCCGAGGGTCGAAATTTCACTCATTAATAACTGGTCAGCTCCCAAAGCAATATGTGTGCCTGCGCTTAAGGCGATGAACGGGATTATGGCTGTAAACTCATCACAAAATTCTCTAATTAAACTTACAATTCTCCACGGAACTTCTGTTGCACCACCAGTGGTGTAGAGAAAGACATCCAAGTGTTTAGTTTTCCCAATTTTTTGTAACACCTCGAAAAGAGGAAGAATCATTTCGGGTAAAAGCTGGACGCCATCCATAAGAACCAGTGAAATAAATTGATTATTGTTTCGTGATGACCTTATCTGCGATATTAAATCCTTATTTGTTTTGACCCTTAAATTCTTAATAATTGGGTCAAGGTTCATTTTCAGCAGACCTTCTTTTTCTTTCGGAAGTAAGGGAGCAGATGATCTCTTCGTTGGGTCTTTCATTTTATTAGGCCTCTTTTTGGGGGACATTCTATTATAGCTCCATGGATTGTAAATGTATTTCATGCTATGCTAATAATGTCAAGGAATATTATGCAGCAGAAAAGCCTCGGGCATTCAATCGATGCCTGTTCAGTATATTTGAAGTGAAGTCCATGCAGTTCCACCCATCGCATGGAGAAGAATGTTTCTGCCGGTAATCATTAGAATCCGAGTGCTATCAATTATGTTGATAAGTAGGTGAAGACAGCGTTTGTTTACTTACTCCTAACCCGCATAAAGCGGAAAAGTGCCTAAAGTTGGAAGTGCCTAAAGTTGGATCAGAAAATAATCTCTGCAAACGCTTTACTGTAAAGACTTACCGGAGGCAATGGAAAATATTCTGCCAAAATTATCGATAATCTTACGACTTAGTGACTAATATTCAAATGTCATTTTGTGAAAGAGTGAGTCAACCTGAAGGTATTTAATAACTTTTCAAGTTAAAAGTATGCATCAACCAGATGAACCATAAAAAGATCGGTAAAGGTGGATGGAATCTTCCACATCTGTCAATTGATTATTAAC